>JAEINM010000289.1 GCA_016342385.1 Spirochaetaceae bacterium
TATTCTCTACATTGTATTCTCAGATCTCTGATTCCAATTGCCTAATAAGTCCTTCAATTCTCGCTCTTGCTTTTTCCACTCCCAGAAGAGAGATAGACTCAAACATGGGTGGAGACATTTTAGATCCCGTGACGGCTACGCGAAGAGGCTGCATTAAGGGACCCAGTTTTATCCCCTTCTCCTCTGCTGCCTTGTGAAAGAGTTCTTCATTTTCCTCAACTGAACGATTTTCAAATCCATTGAGAAGTTTTTCCGACAGTTTGAGCATTTCCACAGTTCCGGCTATATCCATTTTCTTAGGAACAGCATCTTCAATATTCCAACTGTTTAAATCCTTAAAGAGAAATTTGACAATTTCAGAGATATCGGTCGTTTTTTTTAATCTCTCTCTGATTATAGGGAAAACTCCTTCAAATACAGCTAATTCTGAATCAGAGGGAGGGTCACTGACTATGGAATCTTTTATCAGAATAGGTAAAAGAATCTTTTTTAATTCTGCTTCATCTTTCATTCTTATGTACTGTCCGTTAAACCAGTCCAGTTTTTTATAATCGAATACAGCCGGTGCTTTATTGATTTTCTCCAGAGAAAATAGTTTTTCCAGATCTTCTTTTGAGAAAAATTCCCTGGAGTCATCATAAGACCAGCCTAAAAGAGAAATATAATTAATAATAGCTTCAGGAAGATATCCGCCATTGATAAACTCTTTTACTGATGTAGAACCATGTCTCTTGGAGAGTTTAGAACCATCTTTCCCAACGACAAGAGGTAAATGGCAATAGAGAGGAGCATCCCAGCCGAAAGCCTTATAGAGAAGAATATGCATAGGACCAGTGGGAATCCATTCCTGAGCTCTGAGCACATGAGTGATACCCATCATATGATCATCAATAACATTTGCCAGATGGTAGGTTGGGTATCCGTCGGATTTAAGGATAATGGGATCGGGAGATATATCTTTATTTTTTCTGGTTATTTCGCCCATAATAACATCTGTAAGAGTTGTTTTACCTTCAACCGGGATTCTGAAACGGACGACAAAGGGAAGCCCTTCTGCCTGCTTCTGATGAACTTCCTCTTTTGTCAGATGACTGCAATGGCGGTCATATCCCTGTTCCTTCGACTTATTTTTTTTCTGCTCTTCCCTCAGATTGTCAAGTCTTTCGGCTGTACAGAAGCATTTATAGGCATGTCCGGAATCCATAAGTTTCTGAGTGTATTCTTTATATAATTCAAACCGTTCAGATTGTATATAGGGACCATACCCTCCATCTCTGTCAGGTCCTTCATCCCAGGAAATACCAAGCCAGTCTAGAGTACTGTAGAGATCCTCCAGAGATTCGACATTAAATCTCTCCTGATCGGTATCCTCAATTCTGAGGATAAATTTTCCACCATTTGCTCTGGCAAAAAAATAATTAAATATTGCGGTTCTGACTCCGCCGATATGCTGGAGACCTGTTGGAGAAGGTGCGTACCTGACTCTTACACTCATCTGAACTTCCTTTGTTTTTTCCAAAATATATTCCTGTATTCTCTAGAGTATATATAGTCAGCAAAATAATGACTATATCAATTTAAATAGGGACAAAAAAAAAGCCCCCTTCAAGAAGCTTTTTTATCGAACATCATATTTACTCTATCTCTTTCAGGATATCATCGAGATCATCTTTTCCACTGCAGACTTTAAATGAAAAAGAGAGTTCAACCTGATGATGCACGCCTTTGTACTCGAACTTTGTTTCTCTAAATATTTTTTTAATTTTATCACGGATTATCTCAACCCCGTCCAGCTGAGTCTCCGGTAAAAGAATCATAAACTCATCGCCATTCCAGCGGCAGGAAAAGTCTCTTTCCCTGATTGTTCTGCTAATATTTTCTGCAACATTCTTAATAATAAAATCTCCGCATTCATACCCGTGGCGGTCATTATATTTGCGGCAGTTAACTATATTGATATGCAAAAGTGAAAATTTCTTCTGGTTTCTTCTGGACCTGATAAGTTCATCAGAGATTTTCTCCAAAAACGATCTTCTGTTAAGTATTGAAGTCAGTGGATCGAGACGGCTCATCACCTCCATTTCCATAAAGGCTTCATCGAGCTGTTTTACGATCTGCTCTTTTTTTCTGTTTTCCACTTCAAAAAGCTTTTTGTTTTTAATATTTACGATATAGGGAAGAAGTCTGGCAAGAACCTGAACAGGAACCAGCGGTTTAATCAGGTAGTCCGTTCCCCCATCATCAAAAGATTTATCAATATCATTGACTGAAGAAAGCATGAGGATGACCGGGATCTCTTTCAACTCTTTTTTTTCTCTGATCCTCCTGAGGACACGAAACCCATCTTCATCCTGCAGAGAGTCTGATAATAATACTAAATTAAAATCATTTTTGCTCAGATGAGTGACCACATTGAGTCCCTGTTTTACATATGATACTTTACACTCTTTTTTCTTTAAAAGAGGTGCTACAATTTCAACTGTTTTCGGATCAGATTCAACAATTAAAATGTTACACAATTGCGACATTCAATATTCTCCAGTATGTTAGTGATTTAAATAAATAACATAATTGCATAATTAATCAACTCTTATCTTAAGCATTTACAGTGACTCTAGTGAAATTTCATTGCGACTTGAGCTCATTGCCCATTTCCTGGCTTCATCCAATAGACCCGTTAATAAAAGAATGAAGATATTTTTTCCTCTCATACTATCGAGAAAAGTATTCCATTTTTTTTCACTGCCATATTTTTCTCGATATTGTTCCAGAGTTCTATTCATACTTTCCGAAGTATATGAAAGAGAATCGAGAGAATACAATGTCAATATTTCTAGAATATCATCAGTTTTACTCTCGAAAATCTTCAGCAGAACAGCCTGAGCCATATCTTTGTTACTCTCCTGGATTAGAGAAAAAGCATAAACCCATTTTACCCAGGACTTATGGCGGGTGTCTGTTTCATCTTTATATTTGCCATAAAAAATGACTGCCTCTTCTGTGTTGTTTCTTAAAAAAAGAGGAATTCCCAGCAGGAGAGCATAACGGCTCATGAGTTTAGGTTTCCGGTCTCCTATCTCTTTGGCCAGACGGTCAATTTTATCCAGATTTGACACGGCTAGAGATGTATTGATCATCAATTTAATATACTGTTTCCGGAACTGCCCCTGAACATAAATTTTATCTTCAAGATATAGAGTGAGATTATTCCAGTCCTCCTTCTCCAGAAATACAAATAATTTCCAGTTTATTATGAAGTAACTGTCCAGTCCGGCAATCAAAATAAAGAAAATCCCAGCCAGATACCAGTTATCCATCCAGAAGACAGATGAGTAACTTCCACTCAACAATATGAGTGGAAGGACAAAAATAAGGGAAAAAGAGAAAATAACTACTATATTAAAGAGAAAAAATATAGATTTAAACTTCATGTATTGAGCTCCTATATTGTATAATTATATTATAGGTAATTAGAAATAAGGTTCAACGGAGTTTGCATGAACAAAATACCACAAAAGAATATCATTGACGGTATCGTTTTCGAATCACCGGTCTATCTCGATAAGAATTATATACTCCTGACACCGGAAATTCCAGTGTCTGAAGACTTGAGAAAGAATCTTAGCAACTGGGAATACAGGGAACTTCTCACAGATGGTGCTATCGAAGGAAGAGAATCCATGAATAAAGGTGAGAGTACAATATCCTCTGCCTTTCTCGATCACGATGCCAAAGAACACGAAGGTTTAAAAGAAGCCCGCCTTTTTTATACGGAAATACTCGATTCAGTTGAAAAAATGTATCTCCGCTATTCCCGGGATAAACACTTGGATCTGAACAATATCACTGAACAGATAAAAAAGATGATCAGCATGATTAAAGATCATCACGACTATATACTTAGACTCCCCGACCTGGATAGTTACAACAAAGAATACCTGATCACTCACTCGGTAAAATGTGCCCTACTGGCTCTGACGATTGGCGAGAGTATGAAAATGCCCAATTTCAAACTTATTGAACTGGGTATATCAGCATTACTTCATGAGATAGGGATGTTGAAACTACCTGATAATCTCTATAATTTTCAAAGACAGTTGAGTGACTCTGAGAAAAAAGCCCTGACTACACATACAATACTCGGGTACCGGCTACTGAAAGAGTTTCCTCTGTCTCAGGATGTACTTATGGGCGTTCTTCAACATCATGAAAAAAATGACGGCAGTGGTTATCCTCAGCAATTGACTGTAAACAAAATTTCCGATTATGCCAAAATTATAAGTGTCGTCTGTGCTTATGATGCTCAGATTACAGATCGCCCCCACAGCCGTTCAAGAGACGGATATCATACGCTGATGGAAATGCTGAAAGGTGTGGGAACTATTTATGATGAAACGGCACTGAAAACACTAGTTTATTCAATCTCTATTTTCCCGCTGGGCAGCCATGTTGTACTGGAAAATGGTTCTGTCGGTATTGTGGTACATACCAATAAGGAGAACCCCAAATATCCCATAGTAAAACTACTGGTCGATAAAGATCAGAATGCATTAAGGGATCAGCCGGTAATCGAGACCCGAGATGAAAACGGTTTTAAAATCCTCAACATTCTGGAAGAAAGTGAAAAAAAGAAACTTGAGGAAAAAGGGATATTTAACAATAGTATTACCTAAATACACAATTATTAGAATCTGTTAATTTTTTATATTACACTTAAAAGAGAGCATCCTAAGGAGTGTATTATGCAGATTGTAAAAATAAAAATTCCCGGTGGGGAAATAGTTGAATATGAAAGCGGGATATCAATCAGAACTGTTCTGGAACAACACAACCTCAATAGTAACGATAAACCACTTATTGCCGTCAAGCTCAATAATCGGATTACTTCCATTGCCTCTACAATCAATTACAATTGTAAAATTGAACCGATAGAACTGGGAAGCACAGATGGTCTGAGAATATACCGCAGAAGCCTTTCTTTTCTTCTGGAAATGGCCTCAAGAGAGATCTTTCCCGATCTCAGATTAAAAATAAGCCACTCAATAGGTAGTAGTATTTACTATTATTTTGAAGATAGAAACAAAATAAATGAAAAAGATCTGAAGAGACTCTATGATAAAATGAAAGAGATTGTTGAGAGAAAATACTCTATCGACATTATGAAAGTTGCCTATGAAGAGGCCATTGAAGTTTTTAAAGATTTTAATCAGCCCGAAACACTCCTTCTTCTTAAGGGTATGAACAACCCATATCTGACTATAAACAAATGCAATAACTTCATTGCCATGTCATTCACTCCCCTGGTCGATAATACATCAACTCTCAATTATTTCGAAATAATGAAATACCACAATGGATTCCTTCTTCGATATCCCGGTTCTAAGAATCCCAGGGAAATTTTACCTTTTGAAGATCGTCCTCTTCTCTATTCCATATACGAAGAATATTCGGGCTGGGGAAAAATTCTCAATGTCAACTGCGTCGGACAAATGAATAATCTCACAACAAAAAAAAAGGAAATTCAACACTTTATCAGAGTTTCTGAATCTCTTCATAATAAAAAAATTGCTCAGATTGCCGATGAAATTCTACAGCGAAAGGGTGATGTCAAAGTTGTACTCATAGCTGGTCCTTCAT
>JAEINM010000290.1 GCA_016342385.1 Spirochaetaceae bacterium
AGAAGAGTCCCCGACGGCTTTGGAGATACAACTTCTGGAAGATAATGGTCTGAAAACAGAAACTCTCTACCGGGCAGTGGGATGTGAGAAATGCGGAGGCAGCGGTTTTACGGGACGGCTTGTTATTGCCGAATCATTTGTTGCCAGTGAAGAACTGGAAGATCTTATTACAGCCATGGCAGGAACCATGGAAATCCAGCAGTTCCTCAACAGCAAAGGGATGGTGAAGCTCCATAAAGACGGTTTGATAAAAGCAATGCAGGGACTGACCACCATTAAAGAAGTGGAAAAGGCGGTGCTTCTATGATCCGCTATAAATGCCGGGTCTCCGATTCTACGGGGAAAATAAGCGAAAGCCTTTACAATGCACCCTCTCAGCAGGCTCTGATCAAGCAGATTAATGATGAATCTCTCTACCTCATCTCATTCCGGATCGATCAGGGGAAGAAGAAGAAACGCTTTTCTAAAAAAGTGATTCTCGATTTTACCGATACAATGGCACTCATGCTCGAAGCGGGCATAACAATCCGCGACGCCCTGAAGGTATCATCTGCCACATTCAAGGATAATAAAACAGGCGAACTCATAGCCACTCTCTCCGATTCTCTGAATAAAGGGCGGTCTTTTCCCGAAGCAATAGAAGAACTGCATTCTGATTTTCCGCCCCTCTACAGAGGTATGGTAAAGATCGGAGATAATACGGGGTCTATGGATGAGGTTTTCGGCAAACTCTCCAAATATCTGAATGATGAAAAAATCATGAGGGAAAAGATCCAGGGAGCGCTCATGTATCCCATCCTCGTTTTATCGGTTTTATTTCTGGGATTAACCGGTGTTTTCTTCTATGTCTTTCCCAAAATCAGGAAAACTTTTGCCATTGATACTCTGGATGTTGTTTTTCAGAGATTTCAGGTTCTCATGTTCTCTGTATTTATCCCTCTGGTTCTCATAATATTGTTTATTCTCTTCATTGTTCTCTTTTCAGGAAATTCGGGGAAAGTCAAAACCTTTGCCGATGGGGTGCTGCTCAAGTCTCCTCTCATCGGCAGAATAAATCTTCTGCGTTCATCATTAAATATCATGTTTTCCCTGGAAGTACTCACATCAAGCGGATATCCCCTGGAGACAGCTTTAAATGAGAGCTCTTCTGTCCTCTCCAATAAGCTTCTGAAAGAAGCTCTCTTGAGAATACGCAAAGCCATCATCAGCGGAGAAAAACTCTCATCGGCTTTTGAAAGAGAAACGCTCTTTCCCCTTCGTATGTCTCTATGGATAGCCATTGGCGAAGCTTCGGGCAATGTGGGACGGGTATTTTCCCAGCTCCGTGTCTATTTTCAGGGAGAACTGGACAAGATGACTTCGCGCATTATGCTTCTGGTCGAACCGGTTCTCATCGTATTGGTCGGTGTTTTTATGATTCTCTTTGTCGTTCTTTTCGTCGTGCCCCTCTTCGGGATATTTGGAGCCATTTTATGATTCTCACAGCCAATATCTGCTCCTGCAAAGTCTTGGATGTTCCACCCGTACGTGAAGGAGAACTGGAGAGTCTGATCCGCTACAGGCTGACCTCTTTTTATCCTGGAGACGTGGAAGATCTGAAAATTGATTTTATCAGGGTGAAAGAGAGAGTCATTGTTTTTTATCTGTCTCAAAATGTCTATCAGAAACTGGTAACTGATAATCCCCGAGAGAAATTCTACACGGTTTATCATTTAACCGCTCAGAGAAAAAATCCTCCTGGGATCTTCTATTTTCCCGTCAATAAGAGGCTGGAAGTGCTCGAATATGACGACCGGGGATTAAGAGAATTCTATTCACTGCCCGACTCGGAATCCAACAGGAGTAAACTGGAAAAGAGGGGTGGGGAAGCTCTCAACAGGGAAGATTTATCTCCGCCTAAAGGGAACTCCCTATTCTCGGGAAGGAAGAAAAGTAATTATACGGCTCAGATACTGGGCCTGATTGTTCTCATTGTTTTTTTACCCCAGTTGTTTTATTACCGCCAGATCCGGTCTGAAGAAAAGTACCTTGAGGATATGGAAAAGAAAACAGAGAAGCTGATGATCAATAATTCCCTTATTTCTACTTCGGAAGAGGAGATGAAGGTCCTGGAGGAGAAATACAATAGTTTAGTCAAAGAGAAACCTCTTTCTCTTTATTTATTTTTATCCGACTTATCCACTGCCCTGGGGCCGGATACAGAAATTGAATCTCTTGTATTAAAGGACAGAAGTTTTCAGATGAATGGAGTGGGTTTCAACACCCTGGGGAAAATGGAAAATTTTCAGAATGACCGGATGTTCAGTTCTGTTATTCCCTATCAGGTAAGGACTGTCGAGGGCAGTCGCAGGGAACGGTTTTCTCTCACAGGATTTTACGATTATGAATAGAGACAGAAAAATCCTTTTAATCATCCTGTTTTTTACAGTGATAAGTTCCCTTTCATTTCTCAATATTTTTATCCTGAAAGAGAGGAGATCCCATACCCTGAACCGCCTGACTGTCGTAGAGAAAAACTACGAGAAACTGGGTGGTACTATCCGGAGAGTACCGGAAGATGAAATCAGGTTCTTAAAAGAGCAGATTGAAGTGGAGAAGGGCAGATTCTTCTCTGAAGAGGAGATGGATCCCTACAAATTCGGACTGGAGATTAAGGGACTCCTGGAAAACCGTTCTATGACAATTATCAGTTACAAGACCATAGAACTGGAAGATATCTATCTCATAGAATTTACGGTCACTGGTTCTTCAACAGGTTTTTTCCGCTTTTTAAAGACCCTCTACGATCGTCAGTTGTATTATCACTTCCCCTATTTTTCCATCAAAAATGAAAAATATGGAATCAGCTCGACTTTCAGAATAGGATATAGCCTCTATGAGTAGAATAGCGAGAAACATTCTTTTGGTTATAGCACTTTTGGCACTTTTGGTCTCACTGTATCTGCAGGAAAAACCCGTAGCACCCTCTTTGAGTGTGACTCCTGAAACTCAGACTGAAACCGTGGTCTTTGCGGAGAAGAGGAGGAGTGCTCAATTGGCCCCCACCAGTCTTGCGGGACATTTCCCCGATGAATACATAAGAACTGAAACTGTAGAAGCAGCCGAAGCCCCTCCGGTAGAGGTGGTCGAAAAGGGGCCGATTACAAACTCCCCGTGGAAATTCATATCCACCATTACCCGTTCGGGTATCAAAGAGTACTATTTTAAAAACAGCCGATCGGGGAAAATCCTCACCATCGGGGAAAACAACATAACTATAGAAAATAATTTTTTTATCTTCACCATAGGTGAAGATCTCTATAAGGTAGGCAAATGAAAAAGATTTTACTATTAATCACACTGACAGCACTGTTGTTCATCTCCTGTAAATCTGAACCCGAAGGATATTTCGAATCATCCAGTCTGCCCGGTATGATTTACGATGCCGATAACCGTCCCTGTGACAAGGTTATTCTCACCATCTGGTTACTCGATGAAGTAACCGGGGGATATGAAGAGATGAACGAGGCCCATAGCGATATCAACGGCCGATTTACCTTCCCCGAATTATCTCGCGGGTCCTACAGAGTCATCGCCGAAAAGGAAGGCTATGAAGCGGTATCGACCGAGTTTTATTATTCCTCCCGTCTGGAAGTCCTGTACCTGAAAATATTCTCCCAGAAACAGATACTCAATCTGGCCACAGATGCCATGAATGACAGGCGTTTCGGGAAAGTGCAGGATTTGCTGCAGCGTTCCGAAGCGGTCAATATTGATGATCCCTATTCCCTCTATCTCAAATCCATCTATTTGTATGAAAAAAAAGAGTTTGAAAGTGCTCTTATTCCCCTAATGAGAATTGAGGACATGGGATACCGTTTCGCCTATGTTCATCTTCTAATGGCCGATATTTATGAGTATGAACTGGATGATAGGGACAATGCTCTTATTCAATTAAATAAATACCTCAATCTTATAGATAATTCAGAAGTGAACCTTCGAAAAAAGGAGTTGGAAAATAATGAAATTTAAATATGATCCCCAGGCGGGATGGACTTTTATCGAAACCATTATTGTTATCGGTATTGTTCTGATACTGACAAGTTCAGTAGGGTTCATGGCCTTTCGCTATATTGATAAGGCCAAATCTGTTACGGCCAAAAATGAAATCGAGAATTTTTCCCTCGCTCTCAGCACCTATTTTCTAGACTGTCAGAATTTTCCTCAAGCTGATCAGGGACTTAACGCTCTCTGGGAAAAACCCTCAACCGGGGCAGAGGGGTGGGACGGACCCTATTTAACGAAAAAACCGGGAACCGATCCATGGGGAAACGAGTACGAGTACATGGTGCCGGGACCCAATGGACTTCCCTTCGGGATCAGATCATTCGGAGCCGATGCCATGGAGGGAGGAGAGGGCGATGACAAAGATCTCAGTTCCTGGGAAGGGTGATAAGGGATATATACTCATCGACATTCTGGTTGCACTTCTGGTTGCCTCCATCGGTTTTACTTCTCTCTTCTCAGCCATACGTACGGCTGTCAGGTTTTCTGTAAAACAGGAAACTCAACTAATCGAATCCATTGAAATCAGGAATGTAAAAGATAGTGAATTTGAAAGTCAGATTATATTCTAATCAGGATGGTTTTACCTTTCTCGAAGTACTTGTCGCTATAGCCATTATGTCTATTTCTTCTTTTGCTATCTGGAATGGCGTTCATGGCGGCCTCAATGTTCTGGAGAAAATTGTCATCAAGTCCAGGATTACAGCTGATCTGGCCCTATTTGAAAAGCTTTTCCGCGATTCCATCAATGATATAAGCACTCCCTACTGGGAGGATGAATACACTCTGGCAGATTTGTCTCTCTATAATGAGAATGAAATTCTCACTTTTGAATTACACGATATCAAACATCAGTTTAAATCACTTACTCTGGTGGAGATAGAAGAACAGGAGCATGGAATGCAGGTCCGGCTTAAAACTGAAGGGGATTCCATAATCCTTGTATATGCCCGGTACGGATCATTTCATCTAAGTGGTGATTTATGAACAGTGAAGGGGGGTATTCTTCTATAACAGTATTAATAATCATTCTCTTTCTTTCATCCATTACACTCTCAGTTCTTATATTTTTACAGATCTCTGCCAGGCAGAACGCAAAAAGGGAGTATTTTTATAGTGAAAAGGAGATCCTTGATGATGAGGTAAATGCTCTGATTGAACAATTGGCCAAGGACCCCACAGCGGAAGCCGATTCACAATTTGATCCTGTCTGGGACTATATCGAGACCAGAAACAAAGATAAAACGACCCTTACTCTGGAAGATATATCCAGTCGCTTCAATTTGAACTTTATCCGTACGAAAATGCTTGAAAACAGCTCATTCAGGGAACTGCTGATAAATGGCCATACATCGGAAGATCTGAAATTATATAGAGGAGAGAAGGGTTTTTTCTCATCTATAAGCGAAGGGTATGGAGAATATTTTGAAGAAGAAGATCTGCAGAAATATTTTACTACCTTCTCTTATGCGAATCTCAATGTGACCTATGAAGACTCTTTGAAAAAATTATATGAATATAGAGTCTCTGAAGAGGGGAGCCATTCCTTTTTGAATGAGATTCAGCAATTGATCTCTGAAACACAAATGG
>JAEINM010000291.1 GCA_016342385.1 Spirochaetaceae bacterium
CGACCGATTCTGCTGTTCTGGCTATGCTGAAACTGTCACATAAAGATAAAAGCTGGGAAGAATTAAGCAGAGAGATTCCCATCATTCCCATTAGCATGAGTTATGAGGAAATCCCTCTCGATACAGTTATTGTAAAAGACTATCTGGGGATGATCGATAAGAGTGACAACAGCCGTGATAGCAGTCAAATTTTCGATGAAATCGGAGAGAAGAAAAGACGGATTCATATACATGTTTCTCCAAGAATCATAGGTTCGAAAAGAGGAGATCTTGTCAGGAGTCTCGATTCCAATATTATAGGTGGAACCCGGATCTGGCAATCCAATAAATATGCAGCAGAATTACTGAAATCCATAGGGTCGAAAAAGGGTCTGCCGGTTCAGTGGCTTAAGGACAAGCTGTTAAACCATGAAGAGATTATTCAAAATGCTCTGCTCCAGCTCTATGCCGCTCCGGCCATAAACCTTCATAAACTGAAGAATAGACTATAAATCTCATTTGTATCTTTTCTCCAACTTAAAGAGCCTCGATCCCCTGCGCAAAATGTTACCAACAACTGTTCTTTCCGATACGTCTATATGTTCTCCGTTCCGGATGTCAATCAGTGTCAATGGTCCCGGCAGATATTGATTTAGCTGTGACAGGTTATATCTCCGAGTTTTGGAAAAACCATAAAAATTAAAAAGTCCCAGATAACCGGCTGTGTTGTAGTAGATTTCCGGTAATTCCTGTTCCATAACATCGATTGCAATGGCCTGTCCGGAGAAACAGTCAGCAGAGACTTTTTCTATCAGGCTGATGTCCTCTATGGCTTTTTCCGATAGGGTCGTAAAATCATCGGAATAAATGAGGATTCCTCCAGAAAGAGCAATGGCATCCATTTGTGATAATCTTTCACCGGGCTTCAGCCGTGTACCCCTGTCCCTGATCATGATACAGTCGGGATCATTTAACCAGAGCCGCTTGTGCATGGGGCTTCTGACCATGAAGTTTCTCATTGAATTTCTCACCCCGACCATACTGCCGGTCCGTATAAGTCCCGCAGTATAATGAATCCAGAAATCCCCTGTATCAGGACCAACTCTCATAGCATCCACAAATCCTATTCCCGAGGGTATAGGCATTCCGCAGCCTATGATACGTGTATCAGGTCCGGCGGTATCCCGTATGATTTTCATCCCCGATTGAAGAATAGATGCTCCCGATAGGGATAAATCGTGATGTATTGCGCTTCGAAGAGCAGCTGTAAATAAGAAATCACATTTGAGATATTCGAAAACCCAGTTCTTAACGAAAGTTTCTATGACCTCTTTTACATATTCTCCACAGTTGGGATGAGTCACATCCAGGCCATAGTAGTGACACTTCCAGAAGAAATTGTAACCGGCTTTTATTTTTTTTCCAAACTGGTTTTTTAGAATAAATTCCGGGTGCATTTTAAATAAATCGGATCGCTCTGACACCGAGAAAGGAGCCAGCCATATACCCGGTTTCATTCCCGCTTCTTTTATTGCCAGTGCTAATTCTTTCATTCTCCCTTGGAAAACAGGTTTCTGCTCGAGCCAATCTCCCACAGTTTTCTGGTACCCGTCATCTATCTGAAAAAAATCAAAATTAAATCCTCTTTCTCTGATAGCTTTCAGGTTTTTATATAGTATATCCGGAGTAATTTTATCGTAATACTGATACCAGGAACTCCAGCCAGTCAGGTTTTTTTCCGGAGTCTGAAAGCCGGTTATCTTGCGGATATATTGAAAATATTGCTGCTCTACTTCCTGGCGGGGTCCTTTTATAAAAATAATGCCGTCCAGTTGTTTCTCTTTCCCCGGCTCCAGAAGCTGACGACCAAAGTCGTAGATTAATTCAAAGAAGCTTTCATGTCCATGAGAACTGATATTTAATATAATGTAGAAGAACTGATTAAAAGGAGGAAGCTGCCCCACAAGAATTGTGTCTTTACTGTTTAAGTCCATAATTACTGAATACATTTCCGAAGACAGCATTCCCGGGGTGTTTGAAGGAAGATTAGCCATATTGGATGTTGCCAGAGAAACGAGCTTGAATCTCGGGCGTAGAGGCTTCTCTGATACTCGATAGGATCGTGCGGTTGACCAGGACTGATAACCGTTTCGTAGAAAGGAGATACATCTGGGGTCCAGGTCTTTTAGTAGAGCATTGATACTTTTGGTCGCAGGAAAACGAAGTCTGGAGATCTGCAAGTGTTTTGTGCTGACATTCCTGATAGAAAGCCCGTATTTTGTGCTTTCTCCCTGTTGTTGTTCATGACATTTTATTTCAATCCATTTGTTGCAGTATGTTAATTCCTCTTGAGAGGATTCAGTTACTTCCAAAGGAATTTTTTTGCTTTTGACTCCGAATCGCAGCTCAATATTGGCTATTGAAAAAAGGCGGAAAAAATGTCTGTGTTCTATACCTTTCATAGCTATTCCTTTCCAAAGTAGGGATCAGAAGATCCTCTTAAGATGTTCATATTTGAACTTATCCACAATCACATTGTATTTTTCATAGACAGTGGAAACAATTTTTTCCCATGGCATATAGTGTGAGTTCTTCGCCTCCAGACCGACAGATCTCAAGCTGTCGGTCTTGGAGAGTAAAGTCTCGATTTTCTCTGAAAATGATAGGGTGTCCCCCCGGGAGATATAGCCGTTTATCCCATCTCTTATGCCATTCGCTGTTGTTGCACCTTCAACAAAAATTGTCGGAACTGTAAGACCAGCGGCTTCCCTGGTCGCCAGCGAGGCATTATCATAGAGAGAGGGAAAGATAAATATATCTGCCGCAGCATAAATTTTTTTTAACTGATGTCGATCGTATATGGGACCGGAAAAAGAGATCTGATTGTTGAGCTTATATTGAGAAACAAGTTCTTCCATTTTTTCCTTATCTGCGCCGGTTCCGACAAATCTCATCTGGAATTGAATATTTCTTTCAGAAAGAAGCTTTAAGCTGTCCAGGATAAGCCGGATATTTTTGACCCACCTCAGCTGTCCCACATAGAGAAGGACCGGAATGAGGGGATCACATTTTAGAATTTTCAGACCCTCATCCTTTACAACCTGAATATTTTCATTTTCATCGAGAGCAATATCACTTCCGTTGGGCACATATTCAATTGGCCCTCTGTATCCATATTCTCGCAAAGTTTCTATAATATCTTCATTGGGAACCCAAACAGAATCAGCCAGCTCATAAAACCTGATTATCATGGAAACTACCTGATCCAGAGTGGCATCGAGCCGGAGCCAGCTTGCAAAATCTTCCCGATATTTTGAATGAAAGGTTGCAACCAGGGGGATTTTACGCTTTCGCGAGAGGGATAGGGCATAATTTCCACTGACAAAGGGACAATGAGCATGAACGATATCAAAGGGGATTAGACCGATACGGTTGTTGAATGAGCGGTCTATCCTGGGAACACCAAGCCGGTATGGTCCCGAAATATGAAGGGGAAGGGTCTTATATCTTAGGATATGATAGTCTGTATCTTTAAAGTTGTGTACTTTTGGACCGATGGCAAAACTGGGGGCATGGCTTTTATTTAACCACTGGACATAGTTTTGAACGGTGATGGCAACACCGTCCATAATGGGAGCTAACGAATCGTTAAATTGCCCGCTAATAATCATGATCACTCACCTTTTTAATTTTGTGACAGATTCTATCTCTAATATAAAAGTGGAAGCTTTATTTAACCAGAGAAAGTCTTATTTTTATGCATTATTCTGATGATTCCGGAGGGACAAATCTCTATGCTAATCTTTTTTACATCCCATAATCAGATAAAATCTTTTCCAAAGTTCCATCTGCTTTCATGCGGGCTAAAATAATATCATATTCTTCTCTGATTTTATCCAAATCGGGATAATCTGATGCTTTTACAAAAGTATTGTAATAAGGTTTTGATTTTATCGGCTTTGGAAGATATGCAATTTTATCAGCAAAGCCATTTCTTAGTGAGTCATATAAAGTCGCTTGAGTATTTAATGGAACCATATCAAATCTCCCCATTAAGAGCTTTTTTATTTGAGATTCATTTGTAACACATATATCAAGTTCGAATATATCTCCTCTTTTTCCTATTTCCCAGAATTCATCTGTATAGCTGAAACCTGTTGTCGCACCGATTCTTAACCCTTTAAGATCGTTAAAGTATTCATATTTGTACTTATTCTCATCTTCTTTTCTTATAAAAAAATTCCATGAGAAAGTAATATGAGATTCATGGGCATAGTATAAATATGCCTGTCTTTCGCTCTTTATTGAATATGTAAAAACCATATCATAAGGGGGATTCTGTAGTTTCCATAAACTAGACAGTCTGGCGGATGATTCTTCTAAAATTACCTTGAAGGGAATATCCATTTCATTCATTATATATGTAATAATATCTATATCCAGGCCTACAACCTCTCCAGATTCATCAATCCATCTGTTTGGCTGTTCCGGTATTCCGGCAATTATAAGATCTCTTGAAAAGAGTCTTAAGATACATACAGAGAGTAGAAAAAATTCAATATGAAGTCTCTTTCTCATAATTGATTCCCTATAATATATTTTCCGACAGGGAGAGGTTGTTCGTCAATGTTTAAATTTCTTTTCTCTATATACGTATTTTCAGTTTCAATGTTCAAAAGCTTCTCTGTTAGGCCTTGAATTGCCTTTGTTCAATGCCTACACTATAGTAAGGAGGATTTTATGAGCAGGTTAAAAAATCATCTTCTTCTGGTTGTACTGAATGGAATCTCTTTTATTGCCATACTAGTATTTAATTCTCTGGCCTCCATTATTCCACTTGGCGGATTGAATACAGGAGAACTTTCAGATTTATATCCCAATCTTTTTGTTCCCGCAGGTCTGACATTTTCTATCTGGGGAATTATATACATACTATTAGCCATTTATGTTGTATATAGCTTTATTTTTATTTTCCGGGAATCAGAAAACCATTATAGCTTTGTCGATAAAGTCGGTCTTTTATTCTTTTTTAGTTCTCTGGCAAATATCTGCTGGATTCTTTCGTGGCATTATCGTCAGGTTGCTTTATCTGTTGTCTGTATGTTCATCCTGCTTATTTCCTTATTATTTATTTATCAGGGTTTAAAAATAGGAAATGCCCATGTTTCGAGAAAAGAACGTCTGCTGATTCATCTGCCATTCAGTGTTTATACCGGATGGATTACTGTAGCAACTATTGCCAATATTACAGCTTTACTTGTCCATGTAAACTGGAAAGGTTTCGGATTGAGCGAATCGTTCTGGACAATATTTCTTGTTATAGTGGCCACTCTTTTCGGACTGTTTTTTTTATTTTTCAGGAAGGATATAGCTTATGCAGCCGTTATAGATTGGGCATTGCTGGGAATATATCTTAAAAGAACAGCCTTGAGAAATTCAGAACCAGCCGAAGCCCTTATCACAACAGTTCTCATAGCCTTGATTGTGCTTACTTCCGCCATTATTATTGAGCCGGGAATAAGGGCTTTTAAGAAAAAAAGAATAGTCCTATAGCAATGGAATAATGCACTGAGAAAGCGTAAGCGCTCATAACATCCCATCTTTAAAAATTTTAAAAATCTGATAATTTTTGTTCTCAAGGAGAAGAAAAATGA
>JAEINM010000292.1 GCA_016342385.1 Spirochaetaceae bacterium
CTGAATTCTTCTGATTCGAGAACCTTTGTATAGGTTGTTGCCAGCTCCTGGCTCCATGTTCCTATATTGATAACATAATCTCTATCCATATCCACCGGTGGAATGGCTATGGCGGCATCCTGTTGGCCTTCTGAGGGTAAAATAGCTACTGTGATAAAACTCACGAATATAAGTAACAATACTTTTCTCATTTAAAACTCCTTTAATTTAAAAATATAGCAAAAATACTTTGTTGGTTTGTGCAAGCAACATAATATTCCCATAGCTTTCGTTCTTTGTCAACAAATAATTTGGATTGATGGGATGGTAGTGATTTGAATATTTTTTAAGTTGACAGAACCAAGCAACTAGGCTTAATATCATAGTCAAATTGGTTTACAGAACCAAATATATATTATGTTTGTGTCGTTTTATGCAAACTTTATACTTACAGATGTATTGTTACTATAAGAGGAGAAATAAATGGAAAAAAAATACTTATTAAAAAAATCAATTATCATTCTGTTTTGTTCACTGGTTCTACTGAGTCTTGTCGGTTGTGATTACTGGGGAAAATACGGTGACCCACGGGTTGAGACACCTACACAGACTGTGGATCTTGTTTGGGGAGAGTTCGGTGAAACGGATGTTGCTGATCAGAACAGATCTGATACTGTGGTAACACTCGAAGATACTGATGAAAGAGTCTGGGCAACAGCCGGCCGGGCTCAATCAATATATGAAGTCAGCGGTGAGGTCAGTACTGACTCATATTTTAATGAGGGTAATTCTGCAGATAATTCACTGCGCTTCATCTCCAGTGGTGCTGACTGGGGAGGCGTTTATATTGCCTTTTCTAGTACTGAAAATGGTGAGGGGATCGAAGTCAATATGGAAAATTTTGCTGCAATTAAATTTGCTGTAAAAGGATCTATCGGTGGTCTCTATATAGCTCTATCCGATGTTAATAACGCCGGTCCTGGAACATTCGATCTGATGGCAGATTATACTCCTGTAGATGAAGGTGGCTGGTCCGTTTACACTGTTCCCTTTGCAGATCTTACAAATTTAGATAAAACAAAATTCTGTAATCTCGCTTTCTGGGCACATAATCCGGGATCCGATACATATGCCGGAGATATTCTTATCGATGTACAATTTGTTCTGACAGCAGATTATTAGTAGGTATCATTTTTCACTTATTAACACAGGTTACTTATAACCTGTGTTTTTTTTCTGGAATTAGTAACTTACATAAACTGTATTTATTATAAGATAATAAGGAGTGTTTAATTATGATTAGACCAATAATAATTTTTACAATCATTTTAGCTCTGGGGGCCTGTGCCGGTTCACCGGATAATACCGCAGAAATTTCGGAGGAAACACCTTTTCTTGTTTCTTACCCCGCAGAGAATCCCGATATCTATAGTGCGGGAGATGATTGGACATTAGCGTGGAGCGATGAATTCGATGGAGAAGCCCTCGATGAGAACATCTGGACGCGGCAGGTAATGCTTCATCCCTATAACAATGAATGGCAGCAGTACACAGGAAAGCCCGAAACAGCCTATGTTGAAGATGGGTATATGATACTAAAGGCGGCTATGAAAGGGGAATCCTATAATAAGGGACAGTATACATCCGCCAGAGTCATATCCAATCCCGGCGGGCAGAATGGTAAAAGTGAAGCCGAAGGGAAAACATTCCTCTATGGAAAAATCGCCGCGAGAATTCAATTGCCTTATGGCGAGGGAATCTGGCCGGCTTTCTGGATGCTCGGTGATAACATCAGTGAAACAGGTGGAGACACACCATGGCCTGTTGCCGGTGAGATAGATATTCTGGAAGCGGGAAGTAAATACGAACCGGATTTCGGACAGGGTACTGTTTCCGGTGCTCTTCATCACGATCCCAGTCCCGGGAATAAGAAGAAAGTGAATGAGTTTATGGTAGCCGGTAAAAAAACTCTGGCAGATGGTGAATTTCTTGCTGAAGAATTCCATGTCTATGAGATCGAATGGAATGAGGACGAGATCATCTGGTTTTTTGATGGGAATGAATTTGGACGAGTCAGCATTTCCGAAGAGACCAGAGACGAATTTCACAAGGAATTTTACGCTATTTTTAATATAGCGGTCGGAGGGCATTTTACAGTTCAGCCTGGACCGCAGACCCCTTTTCCACAATACATGTATGTGGACTGGGTAAGGCATTATACCAAATAATTTTTATTCCATGTAGAGACGGGGTTCTGAACTGACCCCCAAATGTTCTCCAACTTTATGGGGGTCAGTTCATTCAGACCCGTCTCTACAAAATCCTGTTCTATTTTTACACATTTTTCATATCCCTATCTGTTCTGGTAAACCCGATACCCATTCATTTGAAATTTCTCATAAAAAGACCGAATCTTATACTAGAGGTTAATAATTGAGGAAAGATAGAAGCCGGTATAGAATCGCTTTTTTTACTTCTCAGCTGGAAGGTGATTATAATGTTCGGCTGTGGAAGGGGATACATTGGGAATCTCAAAAAAATAATATAGACCTGGTAATCTATCCCGGACATGCCCTAAAGGCTGAATCAGAGGAAGTTTCATCATATAATGGTATATATGATTTTTTTGATCCGAAAAAATTTGACGGATTAATACTCTCGTCGGGAACCCTGATGGATACTGTAGGCGAAGAATCATATGTGAAGTTTCTGAAGAAATACAGAAACCTTCCCATGGTGAGCATCGCAGCTGATCTGGGTATATGCTCATCTATCACAATTGATAATTTTTCAGGAATGAAGCTGATGGCGGATCATCTGATTCATTATCATGGTTATAAAAAATTTGCCTACCTTAGCGGTACAATCCATAATCCTGAATCTGTTGATCGTCTTAGGGGCTTTAGAGAAGCCTTGGCTCAGAATAATATTCCCTTAGAGGAAGAAAATATTTTTTACGGTGCTTTTCAGCAGCAACTGGTCAAAGAGGTCCTTACACCTCTCCTGTCAAGAAATTTGAGTGATCTCGATGCCTTAGTCTGTGCAAATGATGACATGGCTATGGGAGCTATAGATTTACTGGAATCCCAGGGTTATTCTATTCCCGAAGATATTGTCGTGACCGGTTTTGATAACAGTCGTCTGAATTCATCCTATCCTCTATCCATAACATCAATTGATCAGCCGGTTGGGGAGATAGCCAAAGAATCGGTGCAGTTACTCCTGGCGATGATTGAAGGTAAAACAGAAAGAAAACATATAAATAAGAAACTTGATCTTGTCATTAAAGAGTCGTGCCGATGTTTCACATTTCCTGAGTTCAAAATGCTTTTTCGATCAAGAACAAATATCAGGGAAATCAATTTGAAATTGATAATTGAGGAAATACCGAAAGGCCTGTTTTCCGATTCAATCATCATCGATCTTTTTATGAAGGACCAGGAGAAACTGGAAGAATTATTGATAAAAGATTTAGAAAGTGAAACCAGTGAATTCTTTTTTGTAAAAAAAATCCGCGATTACCTCTATCAGAATAACAGTCAGTTTTTCTTTATCAATTTACGAAAAATGATAATGTATATACAGGGCAAACTAAACAGCATTTTCAGTGATGCATCAATTGTTTCAAATTTGAATATACTGAATTATCAATTTGTCATACTCTTCGATAATTATGAGAAAAGAAATCAGACCCTTGGCCGCTTTTATACAAATATGTGGTCCAGTAGCATGAGGGAGAGTCATCAGGAACTTTTGACCTCAAAAGACCTGCCGACTCTTTATGAAGTCATCGATAAACTGTTTCATATTAACTCCATTAATACCTATTATCTGATGCTGTATAAAAGCCGCACTCTAACTTCAGAACTTCAGTTGAAATATGGGAGAAGTGATGGAGTCTATATCGATTGTAAAGAAGAGGATTATTCTTTTCCATCGGAGAACTTTATTCCCGAAGAATTGTTGCCGGACAAAAAGAGGACAACATTAGTCTTGCTTCCTCTCTTTTCTTTTAACCGGTATTTCGGGCATCTGGCTGCAGAAGTCGGAGGGCTTGACAGCAGCTTCTATGAAGATATGCAGATGAATATCAGCAGTGCTTTAATGAGTGTCCTTTCTTTGCGTGAAAGGGTTGAAGCAGAAGAGAAGTTACAACAATCATTATTGGAATTGAAAGAAACACAGGGACTTCTTATTGAATCAGAAAAATTATCGGCTCTCGGGAATCTGGTAGCCGGTTTATCTCATGAAGTCAATACTCCGCTGGGAGTCCTTATGACAGCCATCTCCCATTTGCAGACAATAACAGAAAATCTCTATGATGATTTTAAGGGAAATAAATTAAGCAAGAATGATTTAGAATCGTATTTTTCCAGTACTCTGAGCTCTTTCAACCTTATCAATAAGAATCTGGACACGGCGATTAATCTTATTAACAGGTTTAAAATGATATCTTCGAATCATGATATGGAAAGAAAACGGGAATTCAACCTTTCAGATCATCTTAAAAAAATAATTAATAGTATGTCGGGAGAACTTGAATTAAATAATCATACAATAATTCTGGATATTCCGAAAATGGTCATATTAAATAGTTTCCCCGGGGTCTTTACGCAAATCTTTCTAAACCTCATCAGTAATTCTATGCTTCATGGATTAAATGATTCCCAAAGTGGCACAATTGATATTCATCTCTCTTGTAAAGAGAGTGAAATTGTAATTATTTATAAAGACAATGGTAAGGGATGCAGTATCGAGGAGCTGAATTTATTGTTTAATCCTTTTTATACCACTTTGCGGGGGACCGGTCATTCCGGACTGGGATTGACAATAGTTTATAACCTGATTAGAAACAAGCTCTCCGGAAGAATCGAAGGCAGGCTGGGTGATCCCGATGGACTAATTTTTGAAATACATATTCCCATATAATATGTTGCGGTGTTTGTGAGCAATAAGTGAAGATGGGTGGGAAACCCATCTTCACTTATTAATTTTTTGTATAATGTCGTACCCAGTCTATATACATATACTGGGGAAAAGTAGTTGTATTGTCCGGGGTGTAGGTATAATTCCCGCCAACGGCTATGTTGAAGATCAGATAAAAGTCTTTTTGAAATTCAATAATAGATGAGATATCTTCATTGTGAACTGTCTCTTCATCGATTTTCCAGATTATCTGTGAACTGTTCCATTCTATTTCAAACACATGAAACTCATCTCCAAAGATACCCGATTCCAGCCTTGTCTCTGAGCCGCTGGAACCTCCATTGTAAGAATGGATAGCCTGACCGGCTGTGGCACTGCCGAAATACCCGTCGTCTGCTGAAACGTGACCACTTTCCAGAATATCTATTTCACCACAGGAAGGCCATGTAATAGTGCCTCCGGTCTCGCTGATATTATCTCCCAGCATCCAGAATGCAGGCCAGATTCCCTTACCGTAAGGGAGTTTTATCCGAGCAGCAATTTTACCATATCGGAAAGTTTTCCCTGTAGAACCGGAGTCTCCTGTACCACCTCCGGGATTGGAGATTACACGAGCTGAAGTAAAATCTTCATATCCATAGTCATCCCCTGTGTGTTCAGCTTTGATAACCATGCTTCCGTCCTGTTCATAAGCAGTTGAAGCCGCTCCGGTATACTTTTGTA
>JAEINM010000293.1 GCA_016342385.1 Spirochaetaceae bacterium
CATTGCCGGAAGGATAGCGCCATTGTCATTGCTGAAGATCTGAGAGCCAGGGTTGCTCAAATGGTTTGTATGGATGATCAGAGAGGAGTGAAGTTCACCTGCAGTATCGGTGTCTCGGAACACTCAAAAGAAGATCTGAATGAGGCATTAAAGCAAACAGATAAAGCCATGTACCGGGCTAAAGAGAATAGAGATACAATTTCTCTATAAACCCATTTCCATTCTTTCCGATAATATGATTAATACATAACAAATTGGGAGAATACATTATGAAATATCAGATCAAAGGTGCAACGGGAACAACTGTAGTTGTTCTGGATGAAAAAGCGGAAGAGATATCTTTATTGGTGACAAGAGATTTTGACGGATATAAAGAGCATAAAAAAGAAATAATGACAAAAGATATTTTTGAAATGTGCCTGAGAACGGGATACATTCAGCCGGAAGAAGCAGCTCTTGCTGTTTAGGGCCTTGTTATTAACTCTTCAATTGTGCCATCGTTTTTCATCTCTTCTAGAGTCTGAATTAATCTATCCATAAGAGGGGCCACCTTATCAGCTCTTCTTTTGGATAGAACGAGAAAAAGCTCTCTATATCCGGCTATAAAAGGCTGTCCAAATTTATTCCTGTCTTCATTAATATGTCTTAGGCTTCTCTCAAATTCATCAAGAGGGATGAATATGGCTGAGACTCGGCCGGTTGACATAATTTTTACCAGAGAATCGTAATGACGGGCTTTCTGAATCCTCGGTTCCAGGCTGAAGGGATCAATAATTTCTCTTATCAGGAAAGGTTCATCTTCTGTAAATACAGCAATGGTTCTCAAATCGATAATATTGCGTTCATTTATAACAAAATCATCGCTGCTGATCAGTACAAAGGGAGAACCGATTACGGGAGTCTGAATCAAAGCTGTTTTATTGGTTTTTTCATTGTCCGGAAGGAGGCCTATATCGACGAGACCTTCTGCCAGAGCATTGGGGATTTCCTGAGGAAGCAGAGGAATCTTTTGAATTTTTACTCCGCTTCGCTGGGAAAGAACAGTATAGAATTCTATAAGAAAGCTTCCCGGTTCTTCTGTAACGGCGGCTTTTATAACCTGAGGATGAACGGCTGCTATTGAGAAGAGAGATATTAAGAGAGCTGTGCTCAGGTTTTTTTTCATGTAATCCTCCGGTAAGCTGAATTCTATCATCCTTTTCAGAAAAAAACATTCATCTTATACTCATTTTCATATTATAGGAGATTTCCCTCCTGGTAGAGGGTTTATAGGGGAATACTTGAATTTCAGAGTATTCAATGAAGGAATCCTTTGAGATTCTCCCGTGAATCAGTTATATTTTAGTGATAAAATAATTGTGAGGATATATGGAATACAGAAATTATAAAGGACGCAAAACAGCTGCTCTGGGATTCGGGGGAATGAGATTTGAGAATCCCGGAGATATGGATTCTTCTGTAGAGACTGTTTTAAGGGCATATGAAAAGGGGATCACCTATTTTGATACGGCACCTGGATATTGTGATGATAAATCAGAAATTATCATAGGTGAAGCTATAAAGGAGATGAAAAAGGGAAGCCGTCCTTTTACCATTTCTACAAAGTCCTCAAAAGCAGATGGTGCAGAACTTCGCGAACAGCTTGAAGAATCTTTAAAAAGACTGAATGTCGATACCATTGATTATTACAACTGCTGGTATGTATTGACCAGAAAAGATTGGGAGAGCAGAAAAAAAGGTGGTGCTGTCGATGCTATTCTCAAGGCCAAAGAGGAAGGGCTGATCAAACATGCCGTTTTTTCCACTCACCTACCGGGACCTATTATCAGAGAAGTGATAGAGGAAGGGTATTTTGAGGGAGTGACTCTTGGATATTCCATGATAAATTTCCCTTTCCGTCAGGATGGAATTAAAGCAGCAGTAGAAAATGATATGGGTGTAGTCGTAATGAATCCATTGGGAGGTGGTGTCATTACCGAAAATGAAGATGCCTTCAGTTTTTTAAAGGTACACAAAGATCAGTCCATGCTGGAAGCCGCTCTTCATTTCCTTCTCTCTGATCCTCGTATAACTGTTCCTCTTGTGGGATTCCGAAATAAGAATGATGTGGATACAGCAGTAGCCGCTGTTGAAAGCTTTAAACCCTATACTGAGCAGGAAATACAGTATATTCAGAAAAAGGTGGAAAGTGAGTTCAATCAGCTCTGTACATCCTGTATGTATTGCAATGTCTGCCCCGAAGATATTCCCGTGTGGAGTTTTATGGAAGCGTACAACCACTTAACGCTGAAAGGATCGGAATCTGTCTCTGACAGATTAAAATGGCATTGGGGGACCGATATTGCGGTTTTGGACAAATGCACAAAATGTCTGAAATGCGAAAGGGCCTGCACACAGACTCTGCCTATTATGGATAGATTTGAAGAATTGAAAAAGGCCGTAAATGCTTAAAATATTTGAAGAGTTCTGGTGGCTGGGGATCTTTTCCATTGCCACTTTTGTTCTGACTATATTGATTTTACCCATTGTTATCGTACGTCTTCCGGCTGATTATTTTGCTGTCCATAAAGCCGATGGTTTTATCAGCAGGCAGAACCGGAGATGGCGCTTTTCTCTGCTGTTTCTGAAAAACCTGGCGGGAGTTATACTGCTAGTGATGGGTTTTTTAATGCTCTTTATTCCCGGGCAGGGCGTTCTGACAATTCTAGCCGGTTTATCAGTCATGAACTTCCCGGGAAAAAGAAAGCTGGAAATTAGAATAGTCTCCAATAAAAAAGTCTTTCATAGCCTCAACTGGATTCGTTCAAAAGGAAAAAAAGAACACTTCCACAATCCGGTGAAAATATCAAAATCTTACCACCCTCGGAAAAGCCCCCCGGCCCCTTGAAGGGCATACTATTACCCACAAGTTTTGGTATGTTCCTGGAAAAGAGATCTGCTTTAATCCAGGCCCCCTAAATCCCCCGAAGGGGGACCAAAAAGACAGCTATATTCCTTCTCCTCCTTCGGGGGAGACCTAGAGGGGGCTTGGATTGTAGGCATCTCGACTTATTCCACTGATAATTTGGTTCGTTTTTCAGAATTTTCATTATTGATATAAAAAATATATTTGTGGGTAATAGTATGCTTGAAGGGGGAGAAAAATTCTTTAATTCAGAAAGAGTTTATACGCCATATTGTCAGTTATTTCGCTGTAGCGGTATCCCAGCTTTTCCAGGTATTTTCTGACCATAAGGACTTCATCGTCTTCCACCTGCAGACCGGCCAGGACACGTCCGTAGGCCGCCCCGTGATTTCTGTAATGAAACATGGATATATTCCAGTTGTGTCCCAGGCCGTTTAGGAATTTCATCAGGGCTCCCGGTCTTTCGGGAAATTCAAAACTGAAAAGTTTTTCATTTGCTACATCGGGGGCTCTTCCCCCCACCATATGGCGAATGTGCAGTTTGGCGATTTCGTCGTCCGAGAGGTCGTTGACAGAATAGCCCATCTCCTTCAGGTCATGACAGATAAGTGATCGGCCCTCATGGGGATTCTCCAGCTGTATGCCTACAAAGACAAGGGCTTTTTCCCGATTGGAATAACGATAGTTGAATTCTGTGATATTTCTCTTTCGAAGAGCTGTACAGAATTGCTTGAAAGAGCCGGGTCTTTCCGGTATTTCAACAGCAAAAATGGCTTCTCTTTTTTCACCGATTTCAGTCCTTTCCGATATATGACGGAGACGGTCAAAATTGATATTGGCCCCGCTGTTCACCGCCAGAAGAGTTTTGTCCTGCACCTTTTCCCGGTCCACGTACTTTTTCAGGCCGGCGATAGCCAGAGCTCCGGCCGGTTCGGTTATGGCACGCGTATCATCATAGATATCTTTAATGGCCGCACAGATCTCATCGGTGCTGACTGTAATAACGCCATCAATATTTTCTCTTATGACGCGGAATGTCTCCTCGCCGATCATGCTGACGGCCACGCCGTCGGCGAATATTCCCACCTGATCGAGTTTGACTCTTTTTCCCGCATCCATCGCCGCTTTCAGGCAAGCGGAGTTGTCGGCTTCCACACCATAGATTTTAACTGCGGGATTGAGAAATTTAATATACACAGAGATCCCCGCCAGAAGACCTCCTCCTCCCACAGGGACAAAGAGGGCATCGGGAATTTCGGAATAACGTCGGAGGATTTCCATTCCGACTGTCCCCTGTCCGGCTATGACATCGGGATCATCATAGGGGTGTATGAATGTGAGATCCTTTTTTTCTTTTAGCTTTACAGCATGAATATAGGCTTCATCAAATGTATCTCCATGGAGAACGACATGACTTCCTCTTTCCCGGACAGAATCCACTTTTATGGCCGGTGTTGTCACCGGCATAACGATGGTCGCTTTTATATTCAGTTTGGTCGCCGCCAGGGCCACTCCCTGAGCATGATTCCCGGCAGAGGCGGCGATGACACCTTTTGATTTTTCCTCTTCTGTGAGCTGGGCCATTTTATTGTAAGCCCCCCGTATTTTAAAGGAATAAACGGGTTGTAGGTCCTCTCTCTTTATAAGAACTCTGTTCTGTAATCTCTTCGAGAGGATTTCGGCTTTATCTATAGGTGTCTCAACAGCGGCATCATAGACAGGCGCGTTGAGGATTTTTTTTATATAATCGGTTGTCATAATCCTATTATTCTTAAACTTCAGTGAAACTGCAACAGCTTTAGTCACTATAATTATAAAGATCCGGTGAGCTGTCTCCCATTATAATATGACAAGAGAAGCAATTCCCCTGAAAACTTTCACCGCACATATGCGCCTGATGAACAATCGTTCTCAAAGGTTTTGGAGCTATGACTCCTTCGTTTCCTTCGCTGTCCACACTGTGACATAAGAGGCAGTCGTTTATTGCCATCAGCTTTGCATCAATATCAAAATTATGATCTTGCCATCTTTTATTGGCCTGAGCGGCCAGAGTTTGCTCTTGTTTTTCTCTAGAATTGTGGCAGTTTCCGCATCCCGGTTTTTCGGGATTAAAAAAGATGTGGAAAGAGGGAGACGACTCATCAGGTTCGCGAATTTCATTATTCTTTTGACTGCAGGAGACCATAAGAAAGAATACAGAAAGGGATATAAAGAAAAAGCGTCCTGTTTTCATAAAGTAAGTATTGTTTTTTTCTTTGAAACTTTCAATAAAATCAGCTATTTCACATATGTATATTTACATTAATAAAGAAACTATTAGAAAAGCCGTTATTCCTGTTTTATCATTTACAATAGCGATTTAAAAAGGGAGAGGTGTATGGGATTATTTGATAAGTTAAAAGGTGAACTGATAGATATAATTGAATGGCTCGATGATAGCAGTGATACGATGGTTTACAGGTTCGAACGATACGGTAATGAGATTAAAAACGGAGCAAAGCTGACGGTTCGGGAATCTCAGTCGGCGGTTTTTATAAATGAAGGAAAGCTGGCCGATGTCTTTCAGCCGGGTATGTATGAGCTGACCACGGAGAACCTTCCTGTTCTCTCAACCCTAAAGGGCTGGGTTCATGGGTTTAACAGTCCTTTTAAAGCTGAAGTGTATTTTGTAAACACCAAACGGTTCACCGATCTGAAAT
>JAEINM010000294.1 GCA_016342385.1 Spirochaetaceae bacterium
CTGATTGTAATGTCATCCTATTGGCTCTTCGCAGGAGGGCCTTAACTCGGGCTGTTAATTCCCGGACACTGAATGGTTTGG
Organism: Spirochaetaceae bacterium; assembly: GCA_016342385.1. GTDB lineage: Bacteria > Spirochaetota > Spirochaetia > DSM-2461 > DSM-2461 > Spirochaeta_F. Next base: position 82 of record JAEINM010000294.1, read on the forward strand.
TCATATAATCATCGGCTCCCAGCTCCAGGCCCAGAACCCTGTCTATCTCTTCGGCTTTGGCGGTGACCATCAGTATGGGGGTAAGAGGATCGCTTTCCCGGATTTTCCGGCAGATCGAAATCCCATCGAGACCCGGTAGCATAATGTCCAGAATTATCAGGCAGTAATCCCCCGTAAGGGCTTTTTCCAGTCCTCTATTGCCATCCAGAATGTGCTCGGTTCTCAGATTGAGATCTTCCACATTCACAGCCATTATCTGGGCAATCTCCTTGTCATCTTCAATTATCAGTACTTTCGGATTATCCATAATGTAGATTGTAACACATGAGACCGTCATGTTCATAAATAGATTTCAAGGGCATTAAATATTGTTTATGACAGTTGAAAAGCATAATTCCCTGGAAATATTATTTCAATACTTCAGGAAATTCTTCGCATTAGTCTTTTAGATAATTTATAATTAAATAAATAGGTTTTCTGATTTTTATATGATGAGGAACTGGAGATGATTAAAGAGACGAATCCTCTTAAGATTTTAGCACTATTCACTATGTGTATTCTCATTCTCTTTAGTTGTAGGGATAAAAAAGAAAATGGATTGGAACTCCAGAAGGAGAAGACAGGAAAGAGGGTGCTGCTCATCAATTCCTATCACCAGGATTATTTCTGGACTGCGGGAATAACAGAGGCTATTGAGGCCACTCTTAACTCAGAGGATTCCCCCTTCGTCATAGATCTTGAGATCATTTATATGGATACAAAGAGACATCCATCAGAAGACTTTATTCGGGAGAGGGTCATTGAAATAAATTCATTTATAAAAGAGTGGTCTCCTGATCTTGTGATGACATCCGATGATAATGCGGCCCGGTATCTCATTGTTCCCCATTTAATAGATACGTCCCTTCCCGTGGTCTTCTGCGGAGTCAACTGGGATGCCTCAGAATATGGCTTTCCCGCATCCAATGTCACAGGAATGGTGGAAGTCCAATTAATCGATCAGATTGTAAATACTCTGGCACAATATTCTAATGGTAACCGTATCGCTTTTCTCAAAGGAGACGACTTTTCCGCAAGAAAGGAAGCGGCTTTTTTTGAAGAGCGTTTTGATTTAGACCTGATTCAGCGATTTGTAAAGGATTTTGATGAGTGGCAGGTTCAGTATGAACGCCTTCAGGATGAAGCGGATATTCTATTGCTCGGGAATACGGCCTCTATATCCGATTGGGACAAAGACAGGGCATTAGTCCTGGTTCACAAGGTTACGAAAATTCCGAGCGGAAACTGGGATGAGTCTATGGCAGAATTCAATCTTGTCACTTTTGCAACAAAAGCGGAGGAACAGGGAGAATGGGTTGCCAATCGGGCTTTGGAAATACTTTCGGGTATGGATCCGAAAGATATACCCATAGTTGAAAATGAAAAAGCCAAAATATTTCTCAATATGAATCTGGCAAAAAAACTGGGAATAGTTTTCCCCATTGATCTAATTGATCAGGCTTTCTTTGTCGAGTAGGTGTAGATGGATTTGAATACTCATTCTATCAGTTTTAGAATTCTCGGTGTCTCCTTCAGTGCTTTTATTCTGACCGCCATACTGGTCATTATTCTGGCACAAATACAATTAACCTCAACAATTGATTCCAGTCAAAATGCTATATATGAAGAAAAAATTAATACGATTATAAGCATCCTGGCCCAGAAAGAAGAACGTCTAGAAGCGACAAATCTCAGGACCAGCTATATCGACGCTTTCCAGGAATCTGTTCTGCAGACCATTGAAGATACATATTATCATTCGGGAGATCTTCTCGTTGAACCCTTTATTTTTGATGCTGGTGGTCATCTTCTTATTGCCCCTCTATTACCGGACAAAGATTTAGCAAATTCATTGGACTTTGAGACAATCGGTCAATTGGAAAATTCCGATTATAATTTTGTTACCCAAAATGGAGAAAAGAACTGGTGCATTTTTCGAACCTACCCCCCCTGGGGCTGGACCGTGGGATATGTTGTTCCCCTTAAAGAAAAATATTCAGATTCCCGTACATTGAGGAATATGCTGATCCATAGCATGATCATAATTATTATAATTGTATTAACTATATTATCAATAATTATTAAAAGGATGATAAAACCGGTACTGGATTTAACCAGTGTCTCTCAGGCCATGGCTGATGGTGATTTCAGCAGGAAAATCCATATAGCCGGGAAAGATGAAATAGCTACTCTTGCCCGCAACTTTGCTATAATGGGAGACGTTATCCGAGAGAAAATAACCGATCAGGAAATGAGAATTTCTAGAACAAAAAGACTTCAAAAATCAGTCTCATCTCTTGCGGTCTGCGAGATGATGTCCACCAGTGATTTTACCAGTATTGCACAGCTGATTACCGAGAAAATTGTTCAGGCACTCAGAGTCGAAAGAGCTTCTATCTGGATTCTGAATGAAAGCAGCACAAGAATAAATTGTGTGGATCTTTTTGAGGAATCAAAAGTTCACCATTCCTCGGGACTGGAGTTTACGCTCACAAGAGCACCTTTGTATTATGAGTCAATAGAGAAGAACTCTTCACTGGTGATCAGAGACGTTTTAAATGACAAAAGATCCAGCCAATTGACCAGTGAATATTTTATTCCCAATAATATTACCTCTATTCTTGATACGGCTATATATGTGTCGGGAAAGATGAGAGGAATTGTCTGTATTGAAAATGTGGGTCATAATCGTGATTGGGAGATAGATGAAATTGCCTTTGCCGGAACAATGGCTGAGCTGACGGCACAGGTCTTGGTGAATTGTCAGAAGTTCCTAAAGGAAAAAGAACTGGGGGAATTACAGATTCTACTCAGTAATATTATAAATTCCATGCCTTCAGCTATTGTCGGTGTCAATAGAGAGTGCCGGGTCATTCAGTGGAATAACGAGGCGGAGGAGGTTCTGGGAATAGCCACTTCCCGGGCATTGGGACAGCCTCTAGGTGAAGTATTTACTCTTTTTACAGAAATACTTGATGATATTTATTTAGCCGTAGAGAATAAATCCATAGAAAAAATAAGCAGAGTCCCACTGGAAATAAAAGGTGATAAACATTATTTTGATATTGCTGTTTATCCCCTTTCTGATGATATTCTTGAAGGTGCTGTTATTCGTATAGATGATGTGACAGACAAGTTGAAAATTGATGAGATGATGGTGCAAAGTAAAAAAATGCTCTCTGTCGGCGGATTGGCGGCCGGAATGGCCCATGAAATTAACAACCCCTTAGCCGGATTAATGCAGACAGCTAATGTCCTGGCAAACAGACTCTGGCTGAAACTGGATAATCCGGCTAATCGGAAAGCGGCAGAAAAAACCGGGCTTAATCTGAATGCCCTTAAGCAGTTTATGTCGGCTAGAGAAATCCCCCGCATGATACAAACCATGAATGATTCGGGAAAAAGAGTTGCAGAACTTGTACAGAATATGTTGAGTTTTGCCAGAAAAAGTGAAGCCTATTTTTCTTCCCATGACGTTGTTCATATACTGGATAAGGCTATCGAACTGGCTTCTACGGACTTTGATCTGAAAAAAAAGTATGATTTTAAAAAAATAAAAATTATAAAAGAATTTGAGGCCGATCTCCCTCTTATCTCTTGTGACCCGGGGAAAATACAGCAGGTCATTTTAAATCTTTTTCACAATGGCCTTCAGGCTATGCATTCATCGGGAACAATCAATCCACAATTCACAATACGGGCTTATCATGAAAAAAAGAAAAGAATGTTATGTGTCGAAATTGAAGACAATGGACCTGGTATGGAGGAAGAGGTGAGAAAAAGAGTGTTCGAACCTTTTTTTACGACTAAACCTTCGGGAATCGGCACAGGACTCGGCTTAAGTGTCTCCTACTTTATCATAACAGACAATCACAAAGGGGAGATGTCCGTTGAATCTTCTCCGGGAACAGGAGCAAAATTTAAAATCAGTCTTCCTGAAATAAGCTGAAGTCTGAGAATATCTCATTTCCTGATAATGACTCATAAAGATTAAAGTCATGAGGGATCACGCCCAACAGGGAGAATTTTATTTATCCATCTATTAATCTCTTCTAATAGTTGCACTGACATTGTCTGTTCAATATCTGAATAATTTTTGTAAGAATCTGTTGGTTGTAGCATATGATTCAATTTATCCATTTTTATTATCACAAAATTCTCATTATCTGCACTTTTTAAGGATTCTTCAATTGCTCTTAGATTTTCTTCTGGTACTACCTGAGAATCAAATTCTCCAATAATTGCCAGTACAGGAATCTGTATTTTCCCCAGGTATAATGCAGGATCATTTTTATTCATATATCGATACCAGGGTAAAGTTACTTTTGTTACAAGATTATACTTATCCTTTCGACTGAATGCTTCTGTACCTTTGAAATATGAATCATATAGCTTTTCCACTTGTTTCTTAGCATCCACATCATTTTGGTAATTGGTAACAATTTGATTATATTCTTCATGGAACCTCAATAACCGATCTATTTCATTTTCCGCAGTGCCTATTAAATTGTAGGATAGAGTAGCAGCCAGTAAATTCCCTTTTTCCATAGTAAGGCCTGGAGTCCCTAGCAATATGAGAAATGATACATCATTATTTTCTGCAGCCACCATTGAAGAAACAATCCCGCCTTCGCTATGTCCTACTAATCCAATCGGTGAGTTTTTGGTATATTCATTTGTTTGAATAAATTGTATAGCTGATTCAATATCTTTTGCAAAATCAGCGGTTGTATTTTGATAGAACTCTATTGGCGATTTGTCATAATCTCTGTCATTTAATCTGAGAACTGCAATGCCATGATTTGTAAGATAATCCGCTAGTACCCAAAATGGTTTATGACCAAAAAGTTCTTCATCGTAGTTATTTGGCCCTGACCCACTTGCAAGTATTACAACGGGAAATTTATCAGAGGTATCAGGTAATGTCAGAATACCTTTCAGAGAGATATTATCAATTTTATTTGTCACAGTTACTTCTTTGATAATATATGCAAAGGGAGGTTCTGGTGTTTGAAACCGTTCAAAACTTGTGCATGCAAATAACAAAACGGGCATTAGAAGAATTATTATTTTTTTGTTTTTCATTATTTCCTCATCAATTACTTCTTTAGATCAGTGTACATATAAATACGTAGGAAAACCATATATGGAATGATATTCTACATCCATTGGGTCTGCAGCATTTGTATTACTTGAACCATTTATTGCAATATTCACATTTTCAAAACACTTTGAAATATTTTACAATCGTAATTGGAAGAATGTAAAAAATAGATGAGTTCATTGATTGGGTAAATAATTATATTATCTGTTATAATGAAAAAAGGATAAAGGACAGTCTTGGCGGATTGAGTTCTGTGGAGTACCGCAAGGAATTGGCTTTAAACATTTAAATTGTCTAAGAAAGGATCCGCACCCCCATTCAGGAAAAAACAAACCGGTGTTAACATATACTGATGGTCCCTGAAC
>JAEINM010000295.1 GCA_016342385.1 Spirochaetaceae bacterium
TCAGCTTTCAATGCTCTGGCAGATCCCGAATCGGGATTCAAGTTCAGGGCTTGATTCACCAGGGACTCGGCACTGTTGAAATCTTTATCATTAAGGGCATTTCTCGCCTCTCTTAAAAGGGAATCCACTTCTTTCTGAAGCTTTTCCTCTTTAGCCCGTTCCTGTTCCCGGGCCAGAATAGCATTCATGGCCTCAGCACTCTGACTTTCTCCACCGCTCTGGTTCTGAAGAGAGTCACCAAGGGAATCAAGACTCTCTTTCAGATTATCCTGCTGCTCCTGAAGCTCAAGCTGTTCTTTCAGGGCACGTTGACTTTCATATTTCTTTTTTTCTTCTATGACTTCATTTAATAGTCCACGGGCCTCATTATCGGAACTGTCCTCAATGAGCAATCCGTTGAGCAGATCCATAGCCTGTTGAAATTCATTGTGTTCAAAATATTCCCGTGCCAGAGAAATTGTATTGTCACGGCGACTTGGTTTTCCCTCTTCACCTTTGCCTCCCAAAATGAAAACCGCCGAAATTGCCAAAATAATGACCAGTACTGCTGCCGAAATAATAATAACTCTTTTATCCATAAACCGTTCCTGTTTTAATCGTCTATATCTGATGCTTCATCAGTCTGTTTTATAGTTTCACTGTCAGCGGCAATATTCTGAGTGTCTTCTCCGATGGTGCTCAGAGAATTGAGAATCTCATCCATTAAGGCCTGCTGTCTTGCTGCTTCTTCTGCTTTTCTCTTTTCCTCTGCCAGCCTGAGCCGTTCGGCTTCTGCTGCCTCTGAAGCTTTTCGCTGTTCCTCGCTGAGCCTCAGACGTTCAGCTTCTGCAGCCAGTCTCTCCGCTTCAAGAGCCTCGGCTTCTATTTTTGCCTCTATCAAAGTGATTAAACGAAGTATTTTTTCTTTCTGATCTGAAAGAGGTTCTTCAAGAAGATACTCTTTGTAAAGAGATACCGCTTCAGGGAAATTCTTTTTAGTCATGTAAATATTAGCTTTGTTTAAAAGAGCCTGCCCCTTTTCTCGAAACCCCTCAGAAATAATCAGATTGTATAATTTTAATGCTTCATCCAGTTTCTCTTTCGAGTAGTACGCATTCCCCGCATTGAGATAAAAGCGTCCCTCTTGAATACCGGCCTGGTCAGCACCATTGAGAAAGACGGTAATGGCCTTTTCAATCAGACCGTTTTGAATATAGGACAAGCCCAGATACATATAGACATTTTCATTTCCAGGCTCTTCAGAGAGAGCCTGTTCCAGATAAAGAACTGCCTCTGCGGGATTATTATTGAGAAAGGCCTCTTTTCCCTTATCAAAGGTACCGGCTGATATAAAAGGAGGGAAGAAAAGGATTATTGCCATTATATAAAAAAACTTCATATTACTACTAATAATATCTCTATTGGCCTTAAATTCATTGTATTTTAACAAATGTAGCTCCCTGTCAGAAAAAATATAAAAATATCTACCGGAAAATACGTATATTATATATTATATTTAATATATCATCATCAATACGGTGGACATATGAGTTTAACAATATTTCTTATTATAATAGTCGGTGCTATTCTGGTAGTGTTTATCACTTTTATGATCCGTGCACTTCTGGCGCCCAAAAAACTGACATCATTGGACAATATGTTAAAGCAGGGTAAATATCCTCAGGTTTCCCGGTTGGCAAAACAGATGATATCCAAGGATAGAAGAAACGTAGAACTTCACTATATTCTGGCTTTATCCTATATTGCTCAGAATAAAGCTGAACTGGCTCTTATGGAGTTAAAAAAAATTAACAACCTGGGAACTTTTGGAGGGATTTGTTCAGAAACAAAATTCCGGAAAACAATAGCAGAATTATTTGACAAATTCGGAAACTCCGAAGAAGCTCTCACAGAATATCTATTACTTACTAAACTTGAACCTTATGAAGGTGATTATTTCTTTAAGGCGGGTTATCACTTTGAGATGAGAAATAAGGGAGGACAGGCCCATAAATATTATTCCAAGGCTATTGAGCTGAATCCACATGATTCCAATTCTCACTTCCGACTTGGATATATTCTCTATAGATCAAAAAGATACAATGATTCAAAAGCCGAACTGGAACTCTCTATTAAATACGATAATGCCAATTATCAGGCCTCTTATTATCTCGGGAAAATTTTCCAGGAGATAAAAGATTTTCAAAGCGCCTTAAAGTCTTTTGAAAAGTCACAAAAGGATCCCTCTTTTCGGACAAAATCCATAGTTTCCAGTGGTCATTGTTATCTGGCTATGAAAAATTACGATCAGGCCGCCAGTGAATTTGAAAGAGCTATCAATATGTCAAAAGAGGAGGATTCCACGGAGATCCTCTACGCCAGATATTTTCTCTCACTCTGCTATGAGAAAAGAAGAGATGTTGATAATGCTATAGATCAATGGGAAAAAATCTATAAGATAAAAGCAGATTTTAAAGATGTTGCAGAAAAGCTCTCTCAATACCAGGATCTGAGAACAGACGATTCATTGAAGGATTATCTTACAGCCAGCTCAAAAGAGTTCAATGATATTTGTCTTTCTGTCGCAAAGATAATGAATCTGTCTGTACAGGATGTCTCTCCCATAAACGGAGGATTGAAAATTATTGCTGTAGAACAGGCCAAAAAACAGGATTGGCGGAATCTGAAAAAAATGCCTCAACTGGTTTATTTTTCAAGGATCCCTGAAAATATAGATGTCGAAAGAATACGGAGTTTCCATGAAGATATGAAACAGCTGGGTATTACAAGAGGCCGCTATGTATCAAGTTCTTCATTTTCCAGAACTTCATTTGAATTTGCTGAATCGAGACCAATTATTCTTGTAACAAAAGAAATGCTTCAGAAATACCTGAAGCAGGTTATAACAAGCGTTAAAAAATAGCTGATGAAAATATTATGTGTTGCCGACCACAGGTCACCCCTTGTCTATTCAACAGGAATAAAAGAACGATTTAAGGATGTAGATCTTATACTGGGTGCCGGAGATCTTCCTATGGATTATTATGGATATATTGTCAGCAGCCTGAACAAAAAACTTTTTTTTGTCTTCGGCAACCACAACCTGAAGCACTATAACCGCTTCAAAGGTACAAATACCCCTTATGCACAGGATCACAACCCCTTAAGCCATCATTCATTCGGTTCTATTTTCGTCAGTGGAAAAGTGATTAAAGAGAAAAAAAGTGGTCTGATCATAGCCGGCATGGGTGGCAGTATAGATTACAATCACGGAGAGAATCAGTATACAGATATACAAATGTATTTAAAACTCTTCAGATTAATCCCCCGCTTAATATGGAATCGGATTTTTTATGGAAGATACCTTGATATTTTTCTGACCCATTCTCCTCCAAGAGGATTAAATGATCGAGAGGATCCCTGTCATAAAGGTTTTAAATCATTTTTATGGTTCATGGATAAATTTAAACCTGATTTCTTAATTCACGGACATATACATCTCTATGACAGAAACGAAAAAAGAGATATACAATATAAAAATACAAAAATCATCAATGTTTATGATTATTACCTTTTAAATCTGGAGAATAATAAATGAATAGTATAATAAATTCACAGGCCAGTGATGACTTCAACCGGGCAAGAAATAAGGCACGGTTTACCAATATATTTAATATAATCAATCCTGAAAAAAAAGAACTGCTCTCATATTACGATGTTAAGAATATTACCAAGCCCAAAAGCCAGACTTACAGAGGAATGCAGGTTGTTAACATAAATCAGATAATCGGTTCTGAGGGGCGTTATAAAGACTTCAGCAAAGCATTTCTCCCTAAAAAGGAACATTTAAGACAGCGTTGGGAAAGCATTGACCGCGCCCATCTGTCAGATGTCATTCTTCCCCCGATTTCCCTGTTTAAAATTGGTGATGTTTTTTTTGTCCGCGATGGTAATCATAGAGTATCTGTTGCCAAAATGCAGGGTACCATGTCTATTGACGCCGAAGTTGTTGAGCTGACCACCGAAATTAATATTGAACCGCAGATGACAAAGATTGATTTAAAAAATGCCGTTATAGCTTATGAAAGAGAACAGGTTATTAAAGAATACAGACTCGATCAGATGCTGGATATGGATACAATCCGTTTCACTTCACTGGGTCGTTATGATGAAATGCTCCGGCACATTCTGGGACATAAATACTATATTAATCAGGATATTAAGAGAGAGATTTCCATGGAGGAAGCAACAGAGAGCTGGTTTACAAATGTCTATTCACCTATAGTCGAAATCATAAGAAATGAAAATATGCTTAGCCGTTTCCCGGGAAGAACAGAAAGTGATATATATATCTGGACGATAAAGCACTGGGACGGACTGAAATGGAAATACGGCCAGGAATACCCTCTGGATGAAGCGGTAAAAGAATATAATCAGATTTATGGAAAAAGTATCCTGCGGCAAATTTCTGATTTTTTCAAAAAGATTCTGAAGAAATAGAGACATAGAATATCGTAAGGATGCTAGCGAACAATGGTGATACACTAAAAAATCGTATCACTACTTAAAATAATAAGACCTTGAAATAAGGCCCCATGATCCCGATTGCGGTTCGGTATAAATGGTGAAAGATGAAGCTCTCCTGCTGATATTCCGGTTGACCTGATCCCATTGATAGCTTCCCATTAGAAGATCCTGACTTTTCTCCATCAATTGACCGTCATTGTCATAATACCATATCTGGAATTTCGGATAATCGGAAATGACGGTTATTGTTTTCTGATTATACTCAACTTCAGGTAGTGCTAATTCCTCATTTGACACAATGTTATTACGCAGATAAAAGCTATATTCATCTCGTTCCCCTCCCATATCGACGAGAAGGATTCTGTAGTCTCCTTCAGGAAATATTCCATCTCCGGGAGCCATCAGCCTATTGAAACCAATCCATTTTATCTGCTGATCTGTATGAGTGGTCCACAATTCCAGAGGAATATTCCATACCAGTTGAGATTCATCATTAATCAGATAGATTTTTTCCAGATCACTATCTCCATCATCATCAATAGCATGAATAAAAAGAGATAAAGACTGTATTGGATCCTCTGTAGAGAAATCATTGATAAGATTCAGCTGCCACCAGACTTCCTGAAATTGAGGGGGTTCTCCCGAACAGGAGAAAAAGATCAGAATAAAAAATATCCCCAATAGTCTAATCAATCTTAAGAACAATTCTACTGTCTCCCTCACGTTGAAAATACCCCTCAGAATCCAGTTCTTCCAAGAGGGGTATAAGAATCCTTCGACTAAGCTGAAGAGACTCTTTTACTGTAGAAAAGGGAAACTCATCTCCAATGGAGAGGCCCTTGAGGACTTTTTTCTTCAGATCTGTAAAATGAGCATAACTGATAATAAGTTCACCCTGAAGGATTTTTAATAGTTTCATTCTTCCCAGAGCTTTGTATGTATCGGCAAAAAGTGGATTGCTGATATTGGATAGGTTTATTTCGCTGTTTTCCTCTTCGAGATCTGATAAAAGCTTCCCTGCCATAGGCGAAAGAGAAGACCGCATATCATTGGTAAAATTGAGAAAAAATCCATCTATTT
>JAEINM010000296.1 GCA_016342385.1 Spirochaetaceae bacterium
TTTACCCGTAAGCAGGTCATAAGCTTCGAGAGGAAGAACTTCTAATGCCCCCCAGTTTCCCGCGAAGAGAATATAGGCTATACCACCGAGAAGGATAAATATGGGAGTGCCCATTAATCCACCGAGAATAAGCAGCACAACAAGGGGGAGAGATAAATAGGGTAAAACAGCATAAAAAGAATCGGAGACATCAAAAAACCAAAGAGGTATATCGGGGTTTATGACACTCAATATATTGACTATAGGAGGAATAGACAGAAGAACTCCAAATATCAGTCCCAAAGAGGCGATAAACTGGATTTTTCTATTCGTCCTGTTCCAGAAGATAAACCTGATTGCCATGACAGAATAACCTATAGGCATAATCACCGTTGCTGCTCTTATGGGAAAAGGTCCGACCATCTGAACTGGGTCAAAAGCTATGAGAAGCATAGAGAGAGAACTCAAAGCAAAAGCTGTCGCTATTGTTGTTCCCAATATGGAATTCACTGAATCTATCAGTGTTTTCCAGGGCTCTTTAATCTCACCATGAATGATTGTGAGAGACAGATGCGATTTCGATCGGGATGTCAGCATACCCGCCAGGAAGGTCACCCAGACAACGGCATGAGGAATTAAAGCCGCAGAATCTGACAGCCCTGTTTTCAATACTAACCTGATCACGACTTCAATAGAGGGAAGGAGAATTAAGGCAAACAGAGCAATGGTGGCAATGATATTTTCACTTTTATGAAAGCCATTGAGGATATTGATTTTCTTCACTGAGCATCTCTAAACTGGTTGAGCTTTGTAGAAACCATATTAAAAGTTTCCGTAGGTATCAGTTTTCCCGGACCGACAATGGCACTGTATTTTTCATCAAAGAGATTATCCCATTTGGTCTTTTCATTTTCTGTTACAGAATCGACCTGCAGCCCATAATTTATCATGACGTCCAGAGCTTCATCATTCATCTCTTTGGAAAACTGATTAAACTTCGAGTTGGCATTAACAACAGCCCGTTTCAGATCGGCATGGTATCTGGAGGGGATCCTGTTCCAGGTTCTCTTTGATATAACGATCCCTCCCAGAAGAGGAGAAACCGGCAGCTCATTCATGTGGGGAGTCAAAGAAAACCACTGATAAGATGCCGCAGCCATGGGCGGAGCATAAAAAGCATCAATCATGCCGCTCTGCAACCCGGAAAGAGTGTCATTAATACTTATGGGAATAACATGAAAGTTCAGGCTTTTCCAGGCATCCATCATTTCAGATTCACTGCCGGCCACTCCGATTTTCTGTTTCTGCAGGAGTTCCGGAGAAGTCGCTGACTCTTTACTGAAAAATCGAACCCATCCGGTGGATGACCACATAAGAACCTCGAATCCTTTTTCAGAAAAACTGTCATTGAATTCCGGCGTAATATGTTCAAGCATGAAATTAACTTCTTCATCATTTTCCAGCAGAAAGGGAAGACTGAGGACAAATGTCTCAGGGACAATAACATTCATCCCGATGGCCGTCAGAACAGCCATATCGAGTTGACCGATTCTCATTTTCTGAATCATATTATCTTCACTGCCGGCAATTCCCCCGGAATAAAGTTTAATATTGACCTGGCCATTTGTAATGCTTTTCCAGTCATTGGCCAGCTGCTTAAGAGCCAGATCCCAATCTGACCCTGCTGGAACAACACTTCCGAGCTTTATAGTTAATGAGGTTAATGGACTAACCACCATAATCATTAATGTGCATATAAAAAATATATATCTAAAATACTTCATCAAAATCCTCCTCATCGAAGTCCAGTAAAAAAAAGTCTGATTTATGATCGAGCAGCCATTGCGCTTTATCTCTGTAAATTATACCTGCCAGTTTCATTTCAGGAAATAGCTCAGGGTCGATTTCCAAGGCAGTATTCAATAATCTTTCAAATTCTTCATAATCCTGTTCATTAACTGAAACTGTTGAGGCCAGAGATATATAAGGGGACGCGGAAATTCCGCCGGAAATCTCCACAGATCTTGCAAAGTGATACCGGGCTTTCTCGAAACCGCCACTCAAATTCAAAGAACTGTAATAATTATTAGTGAATCTCCTGGTAGCGGACTCTGCTCCTTCAATTGACTTATACATAAGTGCGTCCGGTAGTGAACTGTTTATAAGAATCAGCAGATCGTGAATCGCACCTTTATTGTAGGTCTCATCCAGCTCAAGAGCCTTGTATATAAACGCCACAGGCTTGTAGATATTCGGTCCAAGATTAAAGTCAAAAGGATCGGTAGAAAATTCTCCCATCATACCCGATGCGGCCCAGTACAAAGCGGAGATATCTTCTGCATCCATCTCCTCCAGAGCCTCGTCGATTAAACCGAGATCCAGTTTTTCTCTAAAATTTTCATGTTTTAATTCCAATGCCTGAAGAACATATTCCGTACCTCTTTTATACATTTTCTTAGAGCGCTGAAGCTGAGAATCCTGCTCCATAAACTGCTCATCAGAAAGCATATCGGCCGGGGTCTGTATAAAAATATTTGAATACATAATAAAAGTGCTTCCTGTGGCCAGCAGCAGATCAGAATCCTCGGGATTCCTGCTAACGAGCATTTCATACATCTTAAGTATGAAGGGCAGAGCATCTTTTATCAGTTGAGGATCATCATCCCCTGTAAAGAGCTCGCTACTGCCCTCTCCAGCCATAACATCGGAAATCATATTGATTCCAGCCTTCTCAATAGTGCTGCAGCTGCTCAAAAGGAGAAGTATAATCAGTGAAAATAGTATTATTACTTTTTTATTCATACTAATATCATTACACATGGATTATTAACTTTCAAGAAATTGTAAAATCTTAAGTGATGAATATACTTTTCTTTATGGGGATTGATGAAAAAAGTGATCGTCTTAGCGAACTGGAAGACCTTTTAAAAAGGAAAAAACACAATGGGAATCAGATTTGCTGGATAAAATATAACCCCGAATCAGATATGAATTACGACGTTGTAGATGCAGAAGAAGATATTCGATGGATGATTTTTGAGATGAAAAGACTGCGGAATGAAAATAGAGAGCTTAAGGAATTTGCTGAAACACTGCGGGATCAGATGACAGAAGAGTTAAAAGGCAGGTAAAATTTCACCTGCCGTATAACTGAGTCCATTTCAAAATTCGCTCTGTCAACTCACTATTAATCATATCCCCGGTGTAACGCCAGGTCCAGTTTCCACCGAGCGTAGAGGGAATATTCATCCTTGCACTGTCGTCGAGCTCGAGGAAATCCTGCATGGGGATGATACAGTAGGATGAAACAGAAGAGAGTGCCATTCTGATAAACTCCCAGACCAGATCATCTCCGGTATATCCCGTATATTCTCTTATATAATCCATTTCCTCATGGCTACAGCTATTGAGCCATCCTTTCATCGTAGAATTATCATGAGTACCCGTATATACAACAGAATTGGGGATATAGTTGTGAGGCAGAAAGATATTAGCCGGATCCAGACCGGAATCGCCTTCTGCTTCATCAAAGGCGAACTGGAGGATTCTCATTCCGGGGAATTTAAAAGTGTCTCTTAAATCATAGACCTCTTCTGTAATATATCCGAGATCTTCTGCCAGAATGGGAAGAGAACCGAGAATTTTCTGAACTTGAGTAAAGAGTTTTTTTCCCGCCGCCTTAACCCACCGGCCATCGACAGCAGTTGTATTTCCGGCGGGAACCTGCCAGAATGCTTCAAAACCCCGAAAATGATCAACTCTAATGATATCAACCAGCTTTAATGTTCCCCTGATTCTTTCTATCCACCATTTAAAATTATTTTTTTCCATGGCTTTCCAGTCATAGAGGGGGTTTCCCCACAACTGCCCTGTTTCACTGAAGTAGTCAGGAGGAACTCCAGCAACAGATGAAGGAGATCCATCTTTATGGAGAAGAAACAGCTCCCTGTTTGACCAGACATCACAACTGTCTGCAGCGACAAAGATAGGAATATCACCTATGATCTGAATGCCCTTATCATTGGCATATTTTTTAATCTTGAGCCATTGCTGAAAAAAGAAAAACTGGAGGATTCTGTTTATTTCAATAGGTAAATGAAGTTTCTCGCTCCACTTCTTTAGGGCTTTAGGTTCCTTTAAGGCTATATCTTTGTCCCAGTAATTACTCCACATCGCCCCATCAACACCTTCATTTCTGGCTTTCTCGTCAAAATGCTCTTTCACAGCCATAAAAATTGAATATTCATCAAGCCAGTGAGCCTCTTCCCTGCAGAAATGCTTAAAATCCCGGTCATTTCCGGATCTTTTTTGAAATTCAATGGCCGCTTTATTAAGCAGATTCTTTTTCCAGGGAATGAATTTTCCAAAATCTATTTTTGACTGATCAAAAACCGGTTCATCCTTAAGATCAGTCTTATTTAAATATCCCTGTTCAATTAATATTTCGGGGCTGATTATAAAAGGATTTCCCCCATGAGTGGAAAAAGAGGCATAAGGTGAATCTCCGTATCCCGTAGGACCAAGGGGTAAAACCTGCCACAGGGTCTGTCCCGAATTTTTAAGAAAATCTATAAATTCAAAAGCCTCTTTTCCAAGATCTCCAATTCCGTGTTTACCCGGCAACGAAGTGGGATGGAGCAAAATCCCGCTTTTTCTCTGTAAATCATAATCGTTTTTTATCTTATTCATGCCCTATAATAGACTTCTTTTTCCCAACGTGCAACCGGTTGCACAAAAGATTTAAAAATTTATAGTTCATTTTATATAAAATTGAATCATAATAAGAATAGGAAAAATGAAAGGTGGAATAAATGATCGATTATACAGCAAAAGAAGAAGAGAAAAAGGGGACTGGCTGTCTAAAAGTCTTTCTGATTATCCTGCTGATATTGGTTGCTATTGGCGGTTCAATATATTTATTTCTCCCAAAAATAATCTCAAGCACCCTATCGGGTGGTACCGCCTCTGTTTTCCTCCCCGAAGGAATCCGCAGGGGAACAGAAGATTTTCAAATTTTATTAAAAGAAAATATTTCTCAATTGGAAAAAGTCGGAATAAGTACAGAAGAGGCCTCGCAGATAATATCGTCACTGGAATATGAGACCATAGAGACTATATTTGAGGAGGTTGAAATGAATCCACCCTCCAATACTTCCCAGTTGATCGATATGGTATCGGAACATGTAGACCTCTCGACTGTAGATATAAAAAAAATAAAAGACGAGTATTATTCCGAGCTATCAACGGAAGATATTCAGAACATGATCAGCCGGACCAGGGACAACCCTCTGATGATGAAATCGGGATTTAGACTAGCAAAAGAAACTATCCTGAATGTATTATCGAATGAGGAAAATTTTCAGGACATAGAAGAGATTGAAAAATCATCATCGGGAAGCAGTACAACCAAAAAGAAAAAATAACCTGTCGGGGCGGTTCGCGACCCGCCCCTATATATCAATTAGTTTCAGAGGAGACCGCTTCCAGGCCACCCATAAAAATCAGTCCTCTAAATCGGATTGTGGGATTATCGGGATTATGCGCATAGTGAATTTTATTGTCGATTCCCCCCATTATGGGCAATCCGCTTATTTCAACATTTATT
>JAEINM010000297.1 GCA_016342385.1 Spirochaetaceae bacterium
CTTGAGGAGCTTTAATGTCTATTCCCCATCTTTATCCATATAGGGTGTCAGCAGGAAACTCATTTCATTTTCAGAGATGTGCTCAGAATCGGTATTGCCCGACTCTGTGGTTTTAAGCTGGCTCTGGATGGCAGATAAATCTCTTGTATGATTAGCTATAGAGCGTTTTAGCTTGGGAAAAGCTTGTTTTAAGTCATTGGAGTAGGGATTCCCATTTCTTGTGAGATTTTCAAGATAAGTGATAAAAAACTTTTTCACTTCCACTATGGAAAGCAGATGATCAGTCCTTCTTATCAGATGAGGATTTTCTTCCAGGGATGTATAGAGCTTCTGTATGATTTTTTCAATGAAATTGATGTCTTCAAGAGTTTTTTCCGCAAAGATAAAAGAATCAATATTCAGCTTTAGTGCATCACTTAATATCCTGATATAGGTTTTCAGATAGAATATGTCGTTTTCATAGTGTATTTTCTGTTTCATGTTATCTAATATATGATCGGCTTAAGGCTCACTCATCTTGACATCATATAGTTCATATGTTAGTTTTTTTTAGCCTCTTTATTCGTCCGGTATGGATGAATCACTATAGTCCGTAAGGAGGATTATTAAATAATGAGAACTTATGAATTTATAAGTATCTTCAGTACAAAAGAAGATAACTATGCAGTCGGTCTTAAAGCCGTAAAAGAACTGCTCCAGAAAAATGACGTTGAGATTTCTTCTGATGAGGATATGGGAGACAGGCTTCTCGCATACCCCGTAAAAAAAGAAGATAGAGGTCACTATCATCTGTTTGTTATGAAAGCTGCACCGGAAAGTCTTATTAAGATTGATGAAGATCTTAAACTGACACCCAGTGTGCTCAAGTATCTTTTTGTAAAAAAAGAAAAGTAATTCAGGCAACAGGAGGTGTGTAATGGCTGGTGATATTAATCGTGTAGTACTTGTCGGGCGTCTAACCAGAGATGCCGAATTAAGTTATACCAATACAGGGTTTGCTTTAACAAAATTCAGTATAGCTATAAACCGCAGAAAAAAATCAGGAGATCAATGGGTTGATGAGGCAAACTTTTTTGATGTTGTGATCTGGGGTAAACGTGGCGAAGCACTGAATCAGTATCTCACCCGGGGGCAGCAGATTGCTGTTGAGGGTGAACTCCGTCAGGAGCGATGGGAAAAAGATGGCATGAAGCGAAGTAAAGTCTCAATTGAAGCCACGAATATTCAATTGCTCGGAGGAAGAAATTCTGAGAGACCCCCTTCCAGTGGAGGAGACAATCAGTCACAACCATCTCAACAAAATCAGTCTTCAAACGCACAGCCCTTTGATTCGTACAGTGGCGGCGGAAGTTTTGAAGATGACATCCCATTTTAAGGCTAGATATTTCGGGGATCGCGAAGCGATGGGACCCGAAAATAGTCGTAGACAAGATATTTCGGGGATCGCGTAGCGATGGGACCCGAACATATTTGAAAAGGAGTTAAGCTATGGCTGACGATATGAACACGGATAACAGAGATTCTGGAAGACCTTCCGGTGGTCAGAGACCTAAAGGCCGGGGAAGAATGTTTTTCCGGAAAAAAGTATGTAAATTCTGCATTAAAAAAGCAGAAGTAGACTATAAGAATCCAGATAGTCTCAGAAGATTCATCACAGAAAGAGGAAAGATCCTCCCGAGAAGAATCACAGGAACTTGTGCAAAACATCAGAGAATGCTGGCAAGGGAGATCAAAAGATCCAGAGCACTGGCTCTTCTCCCCTATGTGACTAAATAAGCTATGGACAGAAGAGGCTGGATTGAAACATCGCTGGCTGCGGTGATTTCATTAATCATGAGTATAACTGGACCTTTATTGTTGTTCTTTATGCTCCCTCTTCAGATTCTGGCGGTTAGATGTGGAAAAATAGCTTTCAGCTATTCCGCATCAGGAGTTTTTTTCGGAAGCATAATTCTGAAAAAGATTCTCTTAACACCGGATGTGGGTGGTACAGGAAGTCTGGTTTTTGCTGATTCAGCAATTTTCTTTCTTCTTTTATCAGGGCTATACGCTGTAAACTTTTTATTGGAAAAATACAGGACAATCCTGAGACTTCTGATAATCACCGCTACAGCTGGTCTGGTATCCATTCCGGTTATATACTATTTAAATTCTGATCAGGTCTTAAATACTGCAATGATTGATCAGCTTGATAGTATACTGGTTATGTTGAACGGAGGAACTCCGGAAAGTTCAATTTTCAGTTCTGTTAGTGCTGAAGATTTGTATAGTCTGTTCAAGATCTATTTCCTGAACAGTTTTCTGGCAGTGTATTTTTTCCTATTGGCATTGACCTGGTGGATGGGGAGCCGATTCGGTCTTAGATCGATTGGTAAAGCTTCCCGGGTACCGACAATTAAAGAGTTTAAAGTACCGGAAAAACTGGTCTGGTTTTTCTTTGTTCCCCTCACCATCGTACTGTTGAACGTGCTTTTGGAGAGTAAAGGTGCAAAGATGGAAATGGGACTGATTGGATTTGCTGTCAGCAATAGCCTGTACATTATGGGAACACTATATGCTATACAGGGCTTTAGTCTTGTACAGTTCTTTTTGGAGAAGAAGACAATTAATCCGGGGATTAGAAGACTGTCAGTTATTATACTGATCATCTCTCTATTTATTTTCCCCCTTAATGTTTTAATTGTTATACTTCTGCCGGGACTGGGAGTTTCCGAACTCTGGATAAATTACAGAATAAAAGATAAGGAGATAATCCAATGAAAGTTATATTAAAACAGGATTTTTCTAACCTTGGTGAAGAGGGTGATATAAAAATCGTTGCTGATGGTTATGGTCGCAACTTTCTGATCCCGAAAGGGATTGCCGCTGCTTACACCAAAGCGAATATTGAGATTTTCAAGCAGAAGAAAAACGCAATAGAAGCCAGAAAAGAGACAAAGAGAAAAGAAGCTCTTTCACTAAAAGAAAAACTGTCTGGTGAAACTATTACGTTCACCATGCCTGTTGGTGAAAAGGGTAAACTTTTCGGTGCTATTACAAGTGCAAACATTGTAGAAGAATTGTCAAAAACTGGAATCTCTGTTGAGAAGAAGAAAATTGACGTTCCTGAAAATTCAATTAAAGTTGTTGGAAATTACATTGTAAGAGTAAAACTCTATGCAGGTGAAACCGCAGACTTGAACGTCGTTGTTAAAGGAATTGAAACAGAAACTAAAACTAAAACTAAAACTGAAGCAAAAGCAAAAGCAAAAGTTGAAGTTGAAGAAGAAACTGTCCCAGAGACAGTTGTTGAACCTGAAACAGAAACTGAACCTGAAGCAGAAACTGAATAATAAGGATTAGATGAATATCTCTTCTTTAAAAGACAAAATACCGCCCCATAACGATGAAGCTGAACGAGCTGCTATTGGGGCGGTTTTAATTAATTTTTCACCTGAAGTTCTCGATACGGTACAGCAGTACGTACGGGCTCAGGATTTTTACAAAACAGCTCATCAGGTTATATTCACCGCTATTTCCGACCTCTACAATAATGGTGAAGCTGTCGATATCCTCACTCTGACAAATGAATTGAGCCATAAGGGCAATCTTGAAAAAGCCGGAGGTCCTGGTTATGTGACCGGCTTGACTTCTGCTGTTCCTACAAGTGCCAATGTAGAGTATTATGCTCAGATTGTAAAAGAGACGAGTATTCGCCGTACACTTATTGAAATTTCTGGGAAAATTACAGTTGAAGCTCACAATGACACAAAAGAATGTGGTGAAATTGTCGAAGAAGCGGAAAAGTATATATTTGAAATCAATGACAGACAGCAGAGTTCCGGATCCTTTAAAGATGCCAGGGAAGTCATACAGCAGACCATAACCGCCATTGAGAAAAGATACCAGACCAAAGACAATTATACGGGAGTACCCGGTGGATTCTCTTCTCTCGATGATATGACTTCGGGATTTCAGAATTCCGAAATGATAATTATCGGAGCCCGTCCGTCTGTGGGTAAAACAGCTTTTGCACTTTCTCTGGCTTCTAATATTTCAATACATCAGGGAATATCCTGTGGATTTTTTACTCTGGAAATGTCGGCTATGTCTTTAATGCAGAGGATTATCGCCTCGGAAGCCAGAATCAACTCGCAGAGACTCAGATCTGGTCTTTTAAGACCATCGGACTTTAATGCTTTAACCGATGCGGCAGGCAGGATATATGAAGCACCTTTGTATATTGATGATAGTCCCAATATAAAACTTCTTGAACTCCGTTCCTCTGCGCGAAGAATGAAGTCCAAACACGATGTTAAGATCCTGATCGTCGACTATATAGGACTTATTTCTACAGAGGATAAGAGAATACCCCGTCACGAACAGATGGCTGAAGTCAGCCGGTCTCTTAAATCTCTGGCACGAGAGCTTGATATTCCCATAATAGCCCTTTCCCAGGTGGGTCGTCAGTCCGAGGGTAAAGAACCCGGTCTGGCTGATTTACGAGAGTCAGGAGCTATTGAACAGGATGCCGATATGGTCATGTTTCTTCACCGGGATCGGGGGATTTCCGATGAAGGGGAAGGTCCTCCGGAAATGATTGAAACTCAACTGATTGTTGCAAAACAGAGAAATGGTCCGGTAGGAACAGTTAAACTTGCCTTTATACCTCATTTTACAAAATTTGAGACTTTGACATATCAGAGTCCTTAAGTTAACCTCATAGTTATAGGAGTAATTAATGGCTATTAGAGATAAGTATGATCTTGAAGAACTAGGAAATGAAATGGAAGAGTTTGTTTTTCAGGAACTAGAGAAACAGCTCGACGCTATCAGCGATGACGATATCTGTAAATGTCATGATTGTGTACTGGATATGATCTGCCTTTCCCTCAATCAGCTGGAGCCCCGATATCGCGTATCCCTTATGGGTACCTTATATGCAAAAGTGGAATCTCAGGAACTTGAAGAAAAAATTAAGCATGTGGTCGCCGATGTGCTGATGAAAGTCAGTCAGAATCCGGGGCATTAACCTAAATCAAGGAATGATACACATGGTGGGTAATACTTGTAAGTCCAGTGACTTTCTAATACTATTCTCTCATGGAAACAGATGATAACCAGCAATTCCTTATGGAATTGGCTAATACAAAAATGCCCTTCGGGAAATATTCCGGCCGATATTTAATCGATTTACCAGAAGCTTATGTGCTTTGGTTTAAAGAAAAGGGTTATCCTAAAGGGAAATTGGGATTACTTATGGAATCTCTCTACGAGATAAAACTCAATGGATTGGAACAATTAATCCGCCCCCTGCAAAAGAAATGAATTCACTTTTCTATTAATTCCAGATAGAGGACTACTTATGACTTTTTCCACTAAGTCTGTTTCGTCTTCCCATATACATAGCTCTACACATAATGCTAAAGCGCAGAAGCTCATTTATCTTGATTTCTTTGTGAAATTGCCGCCTCTGGAAGAGAATTCCGATCTCCGTCCCTATGGTGTTCCCATGATCGGCTCTATACCTGAAACTCTTTTGAAACCTCTGGGTAGAATTGAATAAGACATAGCAATAAAAGC
>JAEINM010000298.1 GCA_016342385.1 Spirochaetaceae bacterium
GGGGCAGTCCGGTGTTGTAAGAGTCATATCCAAAGTGACATTGGCACCGACAATGATGACATCGACAATTAATCCCAGGTCTACGATGCTTATTCCCAGATCGGGATCGATTATGGGTCTTAAAATTGTTAATATATATTGTTTATCAAATTTTGATTCCATAGTTTACTCCGTTGATATTTTATTTTCTTCGCAGTTTTTCAAGGCTGATTTCAGGGTGTGCCAGGCCAGGGATGCGCATTTGACCCGCATGGGGAATTCGGCAACTCCCGAGAGTGCCTTCAGTTTGCCCATGGCTTTTTCATCTTCGGGATTCACCTCATCGGGGTGCAGTCCCGTGAGCATCATGTGTACTTTATCAAAAACTTTCAGAGCCTCTTCTATGGTGTGACCCTTCAGATGCTCTGTCATAAGCGATGCCGAAGCCTGTGAAACGGCACAGCCGGAACCTTCAAAAGTTATCTCATTGATAACATCGCCATCCACATTGAGATAGATATCCAGTTGATCTCCACAGAGGGGATTATCTCCTGAAGCGCTGTGTGTAGGGTGCTGAAGACTGCAGCAGTTCCGGGGATTTCTATAGTGATCGAGGATGAGTTCCTGGTATAGGTCATTGTCTCTCATAATTTGAATTTCTCCCTTATTTTCGGCAGAGCACCGATAAGAATATCAATCTCCTTTTTTGTGTTATACATTCCAAAAGAGGCACGGGTTGTGGCCGGTACATTAAAGCGGTTCATCAGTGGTTGAGCACAATGATGTCCTGCCCGGACATCGATATTCTGAAGACTCAACTCGTGGGCTATATCATGAGGGTGAGCATCTCCCATAGTAAATGAAAGGAGAGCAGCCCGCTTTTCAGGATTTCCCATTATATGTAGATCTTCTATGGCTTTGAGCTTTTTTTCAGCGTAATCAAGCAGTGAGAGTTCATAGGATTCTATATTGTCCATACCGATGGATTCCAGATATTCCACGGCAGAGGCAAGAGCTGCCGCCCCGGCAATATCGGGTGTTCCCGCTTCAAATTTATGTGGCAGATCATTCCAGGTCGTCTTGTCAAATGTCACCCGGCGGATCATATCTCCACCACTCTGGTAGGGACGCATTTTTTCGAGGAAATCCTTTTTACCGTAAAGAACTCCGATTCCCGTAGGACCGTACATTTTATGGCCGGAAAAGGCATAGAAATCAGCATCGAGTTCGCGCACATCAACTTTTGTTCTGGCTATTGCCTGAGCTCCGTCTATCAGAACGGGGATACCTTTTTGATGAGCCGATTCTATCATCTCTTTAATGGGATTAATGGTGCCCAGAACATTGGATATGTGAGTCAGAGATAGGAATCTTGTTTTATCACTGAGTAGAGTTTCAAAGCTGTCCATCTCAATTTCGCCGGAATCACTCACAGGAATAACCTTCAGCAGAGCGCCTGTTCTTTTACAGACCAGCTGCCAGGGGACAATATTGGAGTGGTGCTCCATATGGCTGATGAGTATCTCATCGCCCTCTTTCACAAGGGGTTCCACTAAGGAGAAAGCTGTCAGATTGATAGATTCGGTGGTTCCTCTCGTAAAGATGAGTTCCTTTTCAGAGCAATTTATAAACCGGCTTATAGTTGATCGGGCTCCTTCATAGGCTTCTGTCGCCAGTTGACTGAGTTTGTAGACCCCTCTGTGAACATTGGCGTTTTCATTTCTATAATAATGATTCAACCTCTGTATAACCTGTTCCGGTTTCTGAGTGGTTGCCCCATTATCGAGATAAACTGACTTCTTCAGTATGGGGAAATCTTTCCGTATAACCTCTACATTATAATTTTCATTCATATAAATCATCCATCAATGTGTATATTCCTGCTTTAATTATCTCATTCACCTTCTCAATACTGATCAATTCCGCCACATCGGCGGCAAAAGCTTCTAAAAGAACTTTCCGTGCATCTTCGGGAGTAAATCCTCTCTGCTGGAGATAAAATAGCTGATTCTGATCCAGCTGTCCCACCGTTGCACCATGGGAGCACTTTACATCATCAGCCCAGATCTCCAGGTGAGGTTCCATATTTATCTGGCATGTATCATTTAAGAGTATAGATTTGAATTGCTGTATGGCATCACTTTTCTGAGCTCCGGGATTCACTATGGCAAAGCCTCTGAACACTCCCTGAGATGCTCCCCCGGCAATGGCTTTGGTCGTTGTTCTACTTGTACAGGCTGGTGCATTATGATGGATCGTCACATCACTGTTATGGAGTTGATTCTTTTTCCCCAGGAAAAGGCCGGTCACATGACAGGAAGAGTTTTTCCGGCTCAGATTAATATGGTATTCATTTCTGGAAATGGAAGCACCGGCATTTAAAGTCTGCAGATTATATTCACTAGATTCTCCTTGTGTGACAAAGAGATTATTGAAAACAAAGGCTTCCTCAGAATCTTCCTGAAGAACCACATGATCCATTCGGGCATTTTTGTGAAGAATTATTTCTGTAACAGAATTGTTCAGATAGGGAGAAGAGCTCTTTCCTGAAAAACTCTGGATCAGTTCCAGTTTTGCTCCCTCCTCTATTTCAACGATAATTCTTGAATTACTGATAATCGGCTCAGATTTACCTAACATAAGCTGTGATATATAGAGAGGGTTTCTTTTTTTATTATCCTTTTCGACTCTTATTAGAATCGTGTCTGAAAAGAGAGAGC
The DNA here is from genome assembly GCA_016342385.1 of Spirochaetaceae bacterium. Lineage (GTDB taxonomy): Bacteria > Spirochaetota > Spirochaetia > DSM-2461 > DSM-2461 > Spirochaeta_F. Next base: position 2,700 of record JAEINM010000298.1, read on the forward strand.
TGTTGAGGTTGTAAAAATAGTTACCCTTCTCGTCTCCGGCACTTCCTATGAGTTCAGGAATCCTCCCGGTATCATCTCCTGATGACAACGTGGAAATTCTGTATCCGGTTCCTTTATGATCTTGTATAAAGCCATTTATAATATCAATCCGTTCACAGATTCCGGTAAATTCTCGATGAAGATCCGGTCTATTTTTGTCTATTGATTCTAAGGCCTCTTTGTAGATGATTTCCTTTAAAGGGTTTATATCAAATTTCATCCAGTGTTCAACTTTTTTCCCCGGGAGTCCCGATTCTGAATATCGTTTTAATCCTTTCTCTCTGTATCGCTTCATCTGAGCATTAAATGAAGAGGGGAGGGGAACCGATGATATCTCTTTGTTTAAGTTAATCACTACCATTCTCCTCTTTCACCCAGTTGTATCCCCGGGCTTCAAGCTCCAGAGCCAGTTTACTGTCGCCAGATAGAACTATTTCTCCATCGATGAGAACATGGACAAAATCGGGTGGTATAAAATCCAGCAGTCTCTGATAATGAGTCACAAGAATGACACCATTGTTCTGGCTGCGGAATTTCTCCACACCACTGGCTACGGTTTTCAGGGCATCGATATCCAGACCGGAATCTGTTTCATCGAGAATGGCCAGTTTGGGATTGAGAACCAGCAATTGGAGAATCTCGTTTCTCTTCTTCTCCCCGCCGGAAAATCCCGAATTGACCGCCCGTCTTGTCAATTCCCGGCTTATTCCCACTTCATCCATTTTCTGACCCAGGTAATCATTGAATTCATAGGCGTCAAGAGGCTGTAGTCCATTGGCTACCCGTATGGCATTGAGAGAGTTCTTCAGGAAATAGATATTGGTGACACCGGGAATTTCCACGGGATACTGAAAGCCCATAAACAAGCCGGCTCTGGCCCGCAGGTGGGGCTGCATATCCAGAAGATTCTCTCCTTCATAGAGTACATCTCCCGAATTGACCTGATAGGCGGGGTTCCCGGCAATGACCTGGGAAAAAGTGCTTTTCCCCGAACCATTCGGCCCCATTATAGCGTGTACTTCCCCTTTGTTAACCTTTAGTGAGATTCCCTTTAATATTTTATTTTCTCCAATTGATGCATGAAGATTTTTTACATTTAACATTTATACTCCTTTTCTCTTTCTGCAAATCGGTCCCTAAATTCACCCCGGTCGCATGGGCGAGCAGCAAACTTCTTTGCGACCAGCCTGAAGGGGACTTATTCTTCCCTTTAAATTCCCCCTTCAGGGGGTTAGGGGGGCCTGCTTTAGCCAACAGTTCCTTCCAGGCTTACACCCAGCAGTTTTCTCGCCTCAACGGCAAATTCCATGGGAAGTTCGTTGAGAACCTCCTTGCAGAATCCGCTGACAATCATAGTGAGGGCATCTTCAGGATCAATACCTCTCTGCTGGAGGTAAAAAAGTTGAGCATCACTTATTTTCGATGTAGTCGCTTCGTGCTCAATCATGGCCGTACTCCCTTTGGCATCTATGTAGGGAAATGTGTGGGCACCGCATTGATCTCCTATCAACAGTGAATCACATTGTGAAAAATTCCGTGCATTGATCGCACCGGAACTGGTTCTTACCATCCCTCTGTAGGAGTTCTGAGCTTTTCCCGCAGAAACTCCTTTGGAAATGATTGTGCTTTTCGTATTGCGTCCCAGATGAATCATTTTCGTTCCCGTATCGGCCTGCTGATGATTATTCGTCACCGCGATAGAGTAGAACTCCCCCGTTGAGTTATCTCCCTTGAGAATACAGCCGGGGTATTTCCATGTTATGGCGGAACCTGTTTCAACCTGGGTCCAGGATATTTTAGAGTTGTCGCCATGACATTTACCCCGTTTGGTCACGAAGTTGAAAATACCGCCTTTACCATTTTTATCACCGGGATACCAGTTCTGAACGGTAGAGTATTTAATCTTGGCATCTTTGTGGGCAAAGAGTTCGACTACGGCAGCATGGAGCTGGTTCTCATCTCTCTGTGGAGCTGTGCAGCCCTCTAGATAACTGACCTGGGCCCCTTCATCAGCGATTATGAGTGTTCGTTCAAACTGACCTGTTCCCCTGGCATTGATCCTGAAATAGGTAGACAGTTCTATGGGGCATTTAACCCCTTTGGGGATATAGCAGAATGAACCATCTGTGAATACCGCTGAATTGAGAGTCGCAAAGAAATTATCTCTCCAGGGGACAACTGAACCGAGATATTCTTCTATCAGTTCCGGGTGGGTCTGGACGGCATCGGAAAAACTTCCGAATATAATCCCCATTTTCCCCAGTTCCTCTTTATAGGTTGTCGCCACTGAGACGCTGTCAAATACGGCATCAACAGCAATCCCGGACATCAATTTCTGCTCTTCAAGAGGTATACCCAATTTTTTGTAGGTATCCAGTATCTCCGGATCTATTTCATCAAGACTGTTTACAACTTTCTTTTTTTTAGGTTCTGCATAATAGATAATGTCATTAAAATCAATTCTGGGTATATCCAGATGGGACCAGCGAGGCTGCTCCATAGTCAACCAGTGTCTGTAGGCTTTTAGTCGGAAATCGAGAAGAAACAGGGGTTCGTTTTTCTTTTGGGAAATTAATCGGATTACATCTTCATTGAGTCCCCTGGGAACAGTTTCCTGTTCAACATCGGTATGAAATCCCCACTTGTATTCCTGATTGGTAAAATCCTCTATAGAATTCCCTTTTATCTTTTTATCCATTTATTATTCCTGTTCAATATTAGTAATTATTACTATTAAGAATAATATAACACTAAATCAGGAGAATGTTAATCTAAACT
>JAEINM010000299.1 GCA_016342385.1 Spirochaetaceae bacterium
AAGTCAGTTTAACATGTATGCATTGAAAAGCAAGGGCATAAAAATAAACACTTTTGAAGACATAAGGAACTACTCTGTTGGTACTCTGAGGGACGATGCCGTTGAAAATATTCTTATGTTTAAGACCGGAATGAAACTTAGTGATTTTCAACGTGTGTCACTAAATCTAAACAACACTAAAAAACTGGCCGACGGAAGAGTTGACCTTGTTCCCATGACATTTACAACTCTCAGTTTCACATGTCATGAAGCGGGATTAAATATTGATGATTTCGAACCGGTTTTCATTCTCGATAAAAAGGGGATGTATTTTGCTTTTAACCTAGAGACTCCAGACCCAGTAATCCTAGAGCTTCAAAAGGCTTTTGATGATTTAAAAGAAGAGGGAGAACTGGTCGCAATATTCTCAAAATATGATCAGAAGATAAGTGAGTTAAACCCTTAAGTTTCTCAATAATCCAGTGTGGAGAATGCTTTCCGATCTACTCGGGGATTTCCTTATTATACACCTACATTCCTGAAATTGATAATTCTCTCGAAGTCCTCTGCCTGGTAAATTGGCTGAACCATTCGGAAGAGCTTATTGAAACTGCAAATGGTAAAATTTTCCTATTAGAGAAAAATATCGATTCTTTAAGAAATATAATTACCGGCCCGGGAACCTGTGTCGAAATCGGTTGGAGGGCAAGGTGCAATAAAATATATTATGCAAATATAGAAGTTTTATAAAAATATTTATGCAAATAAACGAGATATAAATAATTTTACCCTGGATTCAGATGACCTTATTTAAGGGAATTTGAATAGCAATAGACATTCCCGTTCCTGGAAAGAGAATATTTTTTATCATATTCTGGCTGGTGATTTTTGCCTAAATAAGATGGTTTAAATTTTTTAGAAGACAATCTAAGTCATAACAAGTTAAAAAAACACTGTAAATAGATAAAAAATTATACTTGACAAAAAAGTGAAACCTTCCTAATATGAATTTGATTTTCGGGGTATGGTGAGTCTTAATTGACAATTCCAAACCGGCGGTATAGCCCGCGACTCTATCTTATGGATAGACTGATCTGGTGAGACTCCAGAGCCGACGGTAGAGTCCGGATGAAAGAAAATCTTTTATTGTTGTAAGAAATACCCCCATGAATTTATTCGTGGGGTTTTTTTATAAAACACCCCCCGTTATCAACAAAGAATAAAGGGGGTAATATGAAACATATCCAGTATATGGAACGGGCATTGGAGCTGGCGAAGAAGGGTATACAAGAGGTTTCTCCCAATCCGGCTGTCGGTGCTCTTCTGGTAAAAGACGGCACGATTATCGGAGAGGGATATCATAGAGGATCCGGAACTCTTCATGCGGAAATTAAAGCGATTAACAGCGCTGGAGTGTCTGTTGAAGGAGCCACTCTCTATTCTACTCTGGAACCGTGTTCTACAAAATATGCGGGAAAGAAACAGGCCCCTTGTGTCGAAAGAATCATTCAGGAAAAAATATCATCGGTTATCATCTCCTCTCTAGACCCGAATCCTCATGTTAATGGAAAAGGTGTGGAAATGCTGGAAAAGGCGGGAATACACGTTATCACCGGTGTTCTCGACGAAGAGAACAAAATCTTAAATGAAGTTTATATAAAAAATATGAGTCAGTCTCTTCCCTTTGTTCACATTAAAATCGCCCAGACAATTGATGGTAAAATCGCCACAGGATTAAGAGATTCAAAGTGGATAACAGATGAGAAGGCCAGAGAGGATGTCCACGAGCTAAGATCCTGCTATGACTCTATTCTGGTCGGTTCCGGAACTGTTAAATACGATGATCCTCTTTTGACAGTCCGTACTGTGAACAGGAAGTCTATTAAAAGGCTTGTTGTCAATAGTGATTTAGATATTCCTCTGACTCATAGAATATTTGAAAATCAGAATGAAAATCCTACCATGGTAATTACCGATAAATCAGTCAGTATGGAGAGACAAATCCCCTATAAGAGCAGAGCGATTGAAATATTACAGATTCCTTCGAGGGAGAAAAAGAGGATAGATCTGACGATTCTGATGAGAGAACTTTATGCCGAAGGTATCAGATCTGTTCTTGTGGAAGGGGGAAGTGAAATTTTTACATCCTTTATAAAAGATAAGATTTTTGACAAAATTTCATTTTATATAGCTCCTAAAATCTGTGGCTCTGGAATGGATTCTACTAAAGAGTTGGAGATTGAATATATGGTGGATGCTATTGAACTGAAGAATGTGCAGATTAGGACAATAAACAATCAGGTTGTTATGACCGGTTACAGGAATTGAAATGTTTACAGGTCTAATTGAAGAAATCGGCAGTATAAAGTCGATTGTTCCTGTGGGACAAACGCTCCGGGGTGAGTTCATTTGCTCACTTGTTCTGGAAAATACCAGGATTGGTGATTCCATAGCTATAAATGGGGTTTGTCAGACTGTTACAGCTGTAACAAAAAATTCATTTACAGTCGAAATTTCTTCTACTACATTAAGGAAAACGACTATATCTGAATGGCAAAATATGAAATATGTCAATCTGGAAAGAGCCATGAGACTGGAAGATCGTCTGGGGGGGCATTTCGTTCAGGGCCATGTCAATAACACAGCAGGCATTATAAAGATCGTTGAAAGCGAATCCATGATTCTCCTTGAACTTCAAATGGGTCAAGAAGATATGAAATACATAATTGATGAGGGCTCGATTTCTGTTGATGGGATCAGTCTGACAGTTTCAGAAAAAAACAGAAAACAGAATATGATCTCTATCCGGGTTATTCCTCACACATTCAGGGGAACAACTTTGAAATATAGAAAAGCAGGAGATAGAGTCAACATCGAAACTGATATGATCGGTCGCTATATCGAGTCTCTGATTACAGGTGGAAAAGAGGAAAAATTAACCATAAAGGAACTCCGGAGTTGGGGGTATTAGGAAACAGTATGAAAGATGAAAAATTTAATAAAATTCAGAAAATAATTGAATTGTACAAAAAGGGTTCAATGATCATAGTCACAGATGATGAAGATAGAGAGAACGAAGGTGATCTAATGATCTCTTCTGAAAAAATATCTGTAGAGGATATCAGTTTTATGGCCCGCTATGGACGGGGGTTGATCTGTGTCGCCATTGAAGATAACCGGGCTTCACAATTACAGCTGCCCTTGATGACATCAGGAAATGATAGTCCCTTTTCTACGGCATTCACTGTTTCTGTTGATGCCGCAAAAGGAACGACTACGGGGATCTCCGCTTCTGATAGATTCAAAACGATTAAAACAATAATTGATCCGAAATCTGTACCGGAAGATCTTTTAAGGCCGGGCCATATGTTTCCATTAATTGCGGCAAAAGGTGGACTGCTCGAAAGATCAGGCCATACTGAGGCTGCTGTCGAGCTGGGTAGACTGGTCGGTCATGCTTCTTCCGGTGTCATTTGTGAAATCATGGGAGATGATGGAACCATGGTCAGGGGAGAGGATCTTCAAGATTATGCCATGAGATTTGAATTGCCGATCCTGACTATTAAGGAATTGAAAGATTATCTCTATAACACTGAAAATCGGGAAGCTACTTTTCTGCCCACAGATTATGGAGATTTTAATTTATACTGTTTTCCTTCGTCTCTATGTGATGAAATGCCTCATATAGCGCTTGTCCACAAAGAGATCGATCGCGATAAAGCCGTGAATCTCCGGGTCCACAGTGAATGTCTTACAGGAGATCTCTTCGGTTCGTTGCGCTGTGATTGCGGCAATCAATTGAAACAGGCCCTGGAAAGGATTAATGAGAGTAAGGGAGTATTGATCTATATGAGGCAGGAGGGGCGGGGTATTGGTCTCAATAACAAAATGGAAGCCTACCGCTTACAGGATCGTGGATTTGATACAGTGGAAGCTAATCTGGAATTGGGATTTCTAAGTGATGAAAGAAACTATGAAGAAGCATCACAGATTATAAAAAGCCTCGGGATCACTCGTATTAATCTAATGACTAATAATCCCGATAAAATAAGTTCTCTTGAATCTTATGGAATCATCATAGAGAACCGAATCTCACTGGAAATTGAATCCAATGTTTTCAATGTGAGGTATCTGAAGACTAAAAAAGAGAAAATGAATCACTTACTAAGCGTATAAACTGAACAGATAGAATAGGAGAACAATATGGAAATAAACGGATTGCTCAATGGAGAGGATATAAAAGTCGGTATAGTCGGGGCAAGATTTAATGATTTTATTACAAATAAACTGTTTGAGGGTGCTATGGATTGTTTAATCAGACATGGGGTTCTCGAGTCAGATGTCGATCTAGTCAGGGTTCCGGGAGCTTTTGAGATCCCTTTTATTGCCGATAAAATGGCGTCTTCAAAAAAATATGATGTTATCATCGCTCTGGGTGCCATTATAAGAGGAGCAACAGCTCATTTTGATATTGTCGCTTCAGAATCGGCAAAAGGTATTGCCCAAAGCGCTATGAAAAATGGAATCCCCATCATTAATGGAATCATTACGACGGAAAATATCGAACAGGCTATTGAACGGGCGGGAACTAAAGCGGGAAACAAAGGTTGGGATGCCGCTCTTTCCGCTCTGGAAATGGCTGATCTCATCAATAAAATATAGGTAGAAGAGGGGAGTCCCTTGGGGGGGAATTTCCCCTTCCCGTTTATATAAATGTTACATTGAGGTCTGTCCGGACAGCCGACCGTTTATAGGAAAATCGGGGATAGCCTGCAGTGAATGTTTCATAGATTTTCTGGTTCCGTTTAAGTTTAAGGAATTTTCGTGCTTTTCTGCAGGTATTAATCCCAATAACCATAAATCCATTAAAACAGGTTCCTATACCCATAGATTCTGTGTAATACATAGCCGTGGTAGCCCAGATTACTCCATCCTGGGCGGGAGCGGAACTTTTCCTGTGGGCATGGAATATCATTAAAAGAGGGGCATTGTAAGTCAGGATATTATCACCTTCCCAGTATTTGGATATAAGCTTTTTGTAGGAGAAGAGCTTTCCGGTTTTTACTTTACCAAGGATTAATACGAGAAAAGGGTATGTTATAAAATTCAGTAGAATTCTGGTTATCATGTCAAAATGAGACATTAGAATATCTGTAAGCTCATTCACCTTTTCCCGACTATCCAGGATTGTCATTCCTACGCCCCGGGAATTGGTTCCTGTTGGCGCATGATTGACCGTATTAACTATATTATTAATCACTTCTCTGGAAATGGGATCATTCTTGTAGAATCGGATACTTCGTCTCATTTTTATCAGATGTCTCAGGTTATCAGGGAATCCTTCATTTAGAGATGAGAATTCCTCACCAGTCTCTTTCTCAATAGTAACAGCTCCCTCAGGGCAGATAGCTGAGCAATGGCTGCATAGAATGCATTTATGTTGTAGAATTGTCATGTTTTCTTTAAGTATAGCTTTGC
>JAEINM010000300.1 GCA_016342385.1 Spirochaetaceae bacterium
ACCGGTTGCAGAAGCAAAAGAATCCTCAAAAGCAGGGAAAAGAGTGTACTGATCTTCTTCTGAGAATTGATGATTCAATCCGGACGAAAGAAGAGCGAAAAAAGAATCAACCGCGACTGAATTTCCCCGAATCTCTTCCCATTACAGCTAGACGGAAAGAGATTGTCCAGGCTATTCGCGATAACCAGGTGATTATCCTCTCAGGTCAGACCGGTAGTGGTAAGACTACTCAGATTCCCAAGTTCTGTATTGAAGCGGGCAGGGGAATTGAGGGAAAGATCGCCTGTACACAGCCTCGACGAATTGCCGCCATGACTGTGGCAGCCAGAATCGCCGAGGAGATGGGTGAAGAGCTGGGGCATTCTGTGGGATACAAGATCCGGTTTCAGGATAAGAGTTCCCCCAAAGCATTTCTGAAAGTGATGACCGACGGGATTCTGCTTGCGGAAACCCAGGGAGATCCCTATCTGAATGAATACGATACTCTGATTATTGATGAGGCCCATGAAAGGAGTCTCAACATCGATTTTATTCTGGGAATTATCAGAAACCTGCTGAAAAAGAGAAAAGATCTCAAAGTAATTATCACATCGGCGACAATTGATACGGAGAAATTTTCAAAAGCTTTTCATAACGCCCCTATTATTGAAGTTACCGGAAGAACATATCCTGTTGAAGTCCGTTACAGAGAGGAAGAAGCTGCGGACAGTAAAGAGGTACCCCGGACTTATGGAGAACGGGCCTATGACGCTTTGATGGAGATTGTAACAGAGAGTGATAAGGCTGGTCGGAATCAAGATTCCTGCCCGCCCATGCATCCTGGAGGTGATATTCTCATTTTTATGCCCACAGAACAGGACATTCGGGAAACATGTGACCTGATTAGAAAGAGATACACGGGATTTGATGTTCTGCCTCTTTATGCCCGCCTGTCGGGAACCGAGCAGAAAGCGGTTTTTAAATCTTCTCAGGTGAGAAAGATCATTGTCAGTACCAATATTGCCGAGACTTCCATTACCATTCCCGGGATTCGCTATGTTATCGATGCGGGAGTGGCCAGAATAGCTCAATACAGCCCTTCGACGGGGACCTTTTCTCTTCCTGTTACAGAGATTTCCCGCAGTAGTGCCGATCAGAGAATGGGACGGTGCGGAAGAATGGAAAACGGTATTTGTATCCGTCTCTACAGTGAAGAGGATTATCAGGGGCGCACTCTTTATACACTTCCGGAAATCCTGAGAACAAATCTGACTGAGGTTATCTTGAGAATGACCTCCCTGGGTATTAAGGATATTGAGGGATTCCCCTTTATCGACAGTCCCGCCAAAGCTTCGATCAATGACGGATTCAAGACTCTGTTTGAATTGGGGGCCGTAAGTAAAAGTGACAAGAAAGGAAAAGGTACTGACTGGAGACTGACAAAAACTGGTCGGATAATGGCCAGGCTGCCCATCGATCCGAGAGTGGCAAAAATGCTGATTCAGGCCGATACAGAAGGGTGCCTGGAAGATGTTCTGGTCATCGCTTCCGCTCTGACCATTCAGGATCCCCGGGAGAGACCGGTGGGAAAGGAGGAAACCGCAGACAGCAGACACAGCCAGTTTAAGGATCAGTTCTCCGATTATCTGACTCTGCTCAATGTGTGGAAAGAATACCACAAAATCTTGAAAAAAGAGTCCGCTGGAAAAGCCAGACGGTTCTGTAAAGATAATTTCATTTCATATAAACGCATGCGTGAATGGAGGGATATCCATCAGCAGATAAAAATTATCCTTCAGGAAAATAATTTCCATATTGGTCATGTGAATTTTAACAGAATTAAAATGGATAAATCGGAAGAATTTTCACCAGAATATACAGCCGTTCATCGATCTGTACTGAGTGGATTGCTCTCTCATATTGCCCAGAAAAAGGATAAAAACTTCTATAAGGCCACCAAAAACAGGGAAGTGATGATTTTCCCCGGTTCTGCTGTTTTCAACAAGGGGGGCACCTGGATTGTCGCCACGGAAATGGTCCACACTTCCCGATTATTTGCCCGGACTGTGGCTGTCATTGATGTGGAATGGATCGAAGATCTGGGAAAACATCTGTGCAGCAGCACCTATATGGCTCCCCGCTGGGAGATGAAAGCAGGGGATGTCCTGGCTACTGAGCAGGTTCGGCTCTATGGATTTATTGTCATTCCCGGAAGGACAGTTTCCTACAGTCAGGTGAATCCTATAGAAGCTACGGATATTTTTGTCCGGACAGCGCTGGTGGAAGAGGATCTGGACCGGGGGAAAAGTTTTTCTTTCCTTAGTGAAAACAGGAAAAAGCTGGAAGAAGCCCGGGATATGGAGGATAAACTTCGTCGAAGGAACATTATTGTCGGAGATGAGGAACTCTATCAGTTTTACAGACCGAAACTTGAGGGTATTTCCAGTGTTAGCGCTCTGGAGAATAGAATCCGAACAGAGGGGGACAAAGATCTGAAGCTCTCCGATAGTGATGTTTATGTCTCTCTGCCGACCGAAGAGGAACTGGCTCAGTTTCCCGATTCTATAACTGTAGAAGGTGAGGAATTCAAGTTCGAGTACAATTTTGAACCAGGGAGCCAGAAAGATGGTGTGACCATAAAAGTTCCCACGGGTTCCAGCTCTGTAATTCCTGCCGATAAAGTGGACTGGATGATCCCCGGATTGTACAGGGAGAAAGTGGAATCCCTCATTAAAGGTCTTCCTAAAGAACATAGAAAAAAACTGGTTCCCCTGGGGAATACTGTTGATGAGATTGTCCGGGATATGCCCAGGGAGGAGAAAAATCTTCCCAAAGCGATCAGTGAATTCCTCTATAAAAGTTCCGGGATATATATACCACCCAAGGAATTCGATGAGGAGACTCTACCGGATCACCTGAGAATCCGTATTGCCATAACAGATCAGAAGGGGAAAGAACTGAAAGCGGGAAGGAAGAAAAATCTCCTGGTGACAGAGCACTCTGAAAAAATCGGTGTAAAAGCACTCACAAAAGCTCGTTCAGAATGGGAAAAGACTGATATTAAAGAGTGGGATTTTGGTGAACTTCCCGAAGTCCTCGAATTGAAGGGAAAAGGGCGTGTCTGGAAAGTTTATCCGGCACTGATTTTTAAAGATGAAATGATCAGTATCAGATTATTTGAAAGCAAAAAAGAAGCGTCCCGGGAGTATCAGGCAGGTATCACCGCTTTATATATGAGAGAATTTTCCAGCGAACTGAAAACTTTCAGAAAAGAACTCCAGTTACCGGTTGAGTTGAAAGTGGTTACCAATTATTTCAACGGTCCGGAAGAGTTTCAGAAAGATTTCTGGTATTTTGCCATGTTCAGTATTTTCGGTGACAGGCGCATTTCCAGCCGCGAAGAATTTGAGAAAGGGAGAAGGGAGCTGGGAGGTCGGATTTTTCCATTTGCCGAGGAGACTTTCGAACGTGTGAAAAATATACTCTCCGCTTATAAAAGGTGCAGGCAGATTATCGGTTCTCTGGAAAGCAAGAACAAATTTGCTACTGATCTGATAAGAGAATGTCTTGATAATCTGAAAGAGATCTGTCCGGCTGATTTTCTTCATAAATACTCCGATGACAGATTATATGATCTGCCCCGTTACCTGAAAGCCATAGAGATTCGAGCCGAAAGAGGTGTCCAGGATCCTCAGAAGGATCAGGAAAGAATAGAGAAGATGCAAAGTGTTCTCAGTCAGCAGAAAAAAATGCTCGATGAAATGCACGAGGGAGTTTCGGCGGAGAAGAAAGAGGCTGTAGAGGATTTTTCCTGGTTACTGGAAGAGTTTAGAGTTTCTGTTTTTGCCCAGCAGCTGAAGACGAAGGTCAAAGTTTCAGAGAAACGGCTTATAGACAGGATTCATCAGATCCGGGAGATGCTGTAAGAATAGATCTTTTATAAAAAAAGCTGTTCCATCGAGGGGAATAGCTGAAATAGTGATCGATGCGGGATTCGAACCCACCACCTCTTCCTCCGGAGGGAAGCGCTCTATCCAAATGAGCTAATCGACCTTGTACTACTCATATTTATCGCTAATACGCGACTAAGTCAATAAAAAATAATGAATTTTTCAATACCCATTTCTGAATTTCATTTGTGTGATGCCAGCAATTCGCCCTGATAATTGATCATGGGACCTATTTGATTGATCATAATTGAGTGGAATTTATCACGTTCTTCCAAATTGGGCCAATGAGCTGAGTTATTAAACCAGAATAACTCTTTCTGCGGTGCTGAGACGAAGTTGAAATACTCCTCGGCGAGGCTGCTCATGGAATTCTTATCCTGTCGGCCCTCGAGTAAAAAAAAGGGGACATTCAGGACCGGTATTTCTTTCATGGCGTCGAAATAGCTGATGTTTGCCGCCATTGTTTTCAGGCTGAAATTAGAACCCAAGAGGAGAGCAGGGTAATCAAAAATTGTACATTCACGTGAGAGTATATTTCCCATGACCATGGACAGGTTCTTATGACCTGAAAGACATCCTCCGTAATAAAATACCCATTTTTTCATTTTCATCATATTAGACATGTAATTCTTATCTCTTTTAGACCAGAAGCCATCAATCTGCTCGAGGTCATTTACTGCTTTGTCATTTCCTTCACTCCGAGCACATTCCATTGCAGCTAAATAAGACATTTTGTCACTTTTTTCGACATTAACAACTTGAGCCATACCAATATAGGCCAGATAATCATCGGGATATTTCGAAGCCGTTAGAACTCCCAGTCCTGTACCCCAGGAATGTCCCATGAGAATAATTTTTTCTTTTCCAAGCACTTTTTTGAGGTATAGAGTTAATTCATGAGTATCCTGGACCATTTGATCCACTGTCAAAGTTTCTGAATCAAGAAATGGGGAATAGGATTTACCTGTTCCACGCTGATCCCAATGGACCACAGTATAATGGTCTTCCAGTTCACTATGCATATTTCTGAAAAGCCCCATTTCAGACATCCCCGGTCCAGCATGAAGATAAAGGAGAACAGGATTCTCTACACTTGAGCCCCGAATCAGTATGGCTTGTGAGTATCCGCCTATTTCAACCCTTCTGAATTCACTTATACTTCCAGATAGTATTTTCCCTTCTGCATCAATAAATGGAGGGGTATAGACAAAATTTCTGGTTATTATGATTCCGGCTAAAAAAGATAAGGTAAGTCCGGCAATCGATATCAAAATAATTATCATGGCTTTTCTCCTTTTTTTCACTCCCATTTTTCTCCTCTCTCCTTTTTTATAAAGCTGGTATTGTTCCATTTTTTATATGTTCAATTAATTCTTCTACCCATTGGAGGTTTAATTTTGCATCGCGAATCCCCAATTGTAAGGTGGCTTGAAAAAAGAAATGGATCCTGGGTGATTTGTTATCTTTTGAAAATATATCTGAATCACCTTCCAGTGCAGACATTATAGCTAATGCTTTGTTTAAA
>JAEINM010000301.1 GCA_016342385.1 Spirochaetaceae bacterium
TGTCTCTCTGGTGCAGCCCGATTGTCGGTTCATCGAGAATATACAGAACACCGACAAGAGACGAACCTATCTGAGTAGCCAGTCTTATCCTCTGGGCTTCCCCCCCCGAGAGAGTAGCGGCCTCTCGGTCTAATGATAGATATTCCAGACCGACACTCTGAAGAAAAGAAAGGCGTTCTCTAATTTCCTTCATTATCTGTTCCGAAATATGTTTTTTTGTCTCATCAAGCTTTAGAGCGTTAAAAAAAACAACTGAATCCTTTACGGAATAGGATGTCATATCATGAATATTTTTATTATCGATTTTCACTGAGAGGCTTTCCTCTTTCAGTCTTTTCCCCTGACAGCTCCGGCAGTTCTTTTTTACCATATATTTTTCAAGCCAGTCTTTTACACCATCGGAACTGGATTCTTTATATCGTCTTTTAAGGTCGTGAATAATACCTTTGTAATTCGAGTTATACTCAAACCGGCCGGTACCCTCTCTGTTTTCATAAAGAATATCGATTTTATCATTGCTGCCTTCAATGAGAATATTAATAATTTTGTCCGGAAGATCTTTAAGAGGTGTATCAAGAGAGAAATCATAATATTTGGCCAGTCCTTCAAACCAGCTGCGATGCCAGTTGGCATCGGGATTATAAGGGGCTATTCCTCCCTGGTTAAAAGAGAGAGAAAAATCAGGCATGATCAGGTCCCGTTCAAACTCCATGGTAACCCCCAGCCCGCTGCAGTCCGGGCAGGCACCATAGGGATTATTAAAGGAAAATAAACGGGGTTGAAGTTCCGGCATGCTGAACCCGCAATGGGGACAGGAGTTTTTCTCAGAAAAAAACTGCTCTTCATCCTCCACCTCTCCTTTTTTTACTGAAATAACCTTACCGTCAGTTATTTCCAAGGCTGTTTCAACTGATTCTGCCAGTCTTTTTCTTGTATCCTCACTCACCTTCAATCTGTCGATGACAATTTCAATACTGTGTTTTTTATTTTTATCCAGATCAATGTCATCGTCTAAGGAGAGAATCTCACCATTGACACGGACTCTGACAAATCCGGATTTTCTGGCATCATTAAAAACTTTCTGATGTTTACCCTTTTTCCCTTTAATAATGGGAGCCAGAATAAGAACTCTGCTCCCCTCGGGATATTCTGTAACAGTATCAATTATCTGATCAACCGACTGTTCCTTGATTTCGATTTTGCAGGTGGGACAATAGGCCGTACCAATACGGGCAAAGAGCAGTCTCAGATAATCGTAGATTTCAGTTATAGTGCCCACAGTAGACCTGGGATTTTTATGTGTGGTTTTCTGCTCAATGGATATGGCAGGTGAAAGCCCCTCGATATAATCGAGATCCGGTTTATCCAGTCTTCCGAGAAACTGTCTGGCATAGGCTGAAAGAGATTCAACATATCGCCTTTGTCCTTCTGCAAAGATAGTATCAAAAGCTAGAGAGGATTTTCCGCTTCCGCTCTTACCGGATATGACGACCAGACGGTCTCTGGGAATCTCCAGATTTATATTTTTTAGGTTGTGCTCCCGGGCACCTTTAATGACAATTTTTTTCATAATACAAAGAATATAGTATAATGAAAAAAATTAAAATATTGTTAGACCTATTTCTACTTTTGGATCAATTAACTGCTCATAAGATTTTTTGCCCCACATATTTGAGTTGCTCTCATTGTAGACTATCTCCCATAATCTGAAAGCGGCTTCAGAATAACCTTCAGCATAGAGAGATGCACCCAGGTAATACATAGTTCTGTATATGTTGTACTCCTCGATCAGCTCTCTGATAGAGGGCTCCCTGTTAAAGAGTTCAAGACAGTAAGAAGCCCCGGAAAGATAGAATTCCGGATCGTCGGGCAGAAGAGTTTTTGCCTTTTCATACTGTTCCTCCACATTGATAACTGCCATGGAATCCAGATCTCTCTCAAAGGAAAAAGACTGATGACGACGAAGGATGACATTTTCCAGAGTGTGAAAAACATAGTCTGTGTGGTTTTCCAGCAGGACATCGATATTTTCAGGATAAACAAATTCCGGATCAAGTTTTCTAAGAAAATCAATAGCAATGGAATAGAGACTCAATATGGGGTAAACCAATTTAGAAGTGGCCATTTTGTATTCACCGGTTTTATAATAATAGATTCCCAGCTGATTAAAAGCTTCGATAGAATAGGTAAACTCATGCCTGAATAATAAAATCATTCTGTCGATGCCATCTTTCTTCAAAGTGTTTATGGCGGCATTTTCATTGGCAAGTGCTAACTGATTCTTCTCTAGTTCACTAGTGCCTATGCTGTTTAAAACCTGTTTGTAGCTATCATAGTTCTCGAGGTATTTATATAATTCTGCCAGACGGTATTGTATCTCGAACTTCTCCTGGGGAATCAGAAGAACCCTTTCGCCTTCAAGAGCTTTCCGGTACTGTTTTTCCGCTAAGAGATACTCCCCTTCCTGTTCAAAGACCCGACCTATCCAATATTCAGCTTCCGGATAGACCCCGTGCCGTTCGATCAGTTTATTGAAAAAATTGAGGGATTCTCCATATTGTCTCTTATTAAACGTGAAAAGTCCCTTCTCAAAAAGAAGCCACGATTCCATGCTGTCTAATTTCTCGATCCCTGCTGTTACAGTACCTGTTACATTTTGAGAATTAAGAGAATATGTTATTAAAAGTAGTATTAATACTAATATTAGAGTTTTTCTATCTCTTCTATAAAAGCTTCTTTTGCAGAACAAGCTGTCTCCCTTCGGATTATTTCCCCTTTTTTGAATATGGCTATAGTGTTTCCTACACCGCTGATTCCTATATCGGCGTGAGATGACTCTCCAGGCCCATTAACCATGCAACCCATTATAGCGACTGATATATCTTTATCGACAGAATACAAATAATCCTGTATCTCCTGTGTAAAAGTATGTGTATCAAAAGATGAACGGGCACATTTCGGACAGGATATAAGATCCACCCTTTTGGTGCTGTTTAATTTCAGAGCCGATAAAATTTCATTTGCCGCAATGACCTCCTTCAAAGGGTCATCGGAGATTGAAATCCTGATAGTATTTCCAATTCCTTTTTCCAGCAGCCTCGATAAACCGATTGAACTCTTGACGATTGAGGGAATAAGAGGTCCCGCTTCAGTAATACCCAGATGAAGGGGATAGTCATGACGGGAGTAAAATGCTTCATTGGTGAAGTAGTTTTCTTCGATATCTGAAGATTTTAAAGAAACAACTATATTGTGAAAATTTAATTTCTCCAGGAATTCAAGCTGATCCTCTGCCGCCTTCACAATGGCTTCCGCTCGGTTTTTCATTTTTTTCAGATCTTTGGGAAGAGATCCTCCATTGGCGCCTATTCGTATAACAGTATTGGTATCTTTAGCTTTTTTGATGACTTCTTCGACTTTCCACGGTGCTCCGATATTACCGGGATTAATTCGAATTTTAGGTATGTTATAATTCATACATTCCAGTGCGATTTTATAATCAAAATGAATATCCGCCACTAGAGGCATATTTATTCTCTCTGCTATTTCCCCGAGTATAGTAACAGAATCCAGAGTTGGTGCGGCAAAGCGAATCAATTGACATCCAAATGTTTCAAGCTTATTGATCGATGCAATTAGTGTCTCATCAATCACATCTATTGCTTTGTCCCACATCGTCTGAACGGCTACGGGGTGGTCTCCCCCGAGACAGATCTTCCCAATTCTTATCTCTCTTATTCTTTTCATAATTATATAATAGCATAAAAAGAGAAGAAGAATCACCTATATTCCTTCATTAGAGTGCAATCACATTGAACAAAATATACAAAATAAGTATATTTCATTATTAAATAATCAGATAATAATTAGGAGTTATATAAAATGAAAATTCTGACACTTAACTGTGGAAGTTCTTCAATTAAATTTCAGTTTATCAATCTCGAAAACGAAGAGGTTATGGCTGATGGTGTTGTTGAAAGAATTGGTGAGAAAGATGCACTTTATACTTATAAAAGTGAAAAATACTCAGTAAAAAAACTGGAGATGCCCATAGCTGATCACACAGAAGGCATAAAAGAAATTCTGGAAAACCTAATGCATGAAAAACATGGTGTTGTTAAAGATCAGTCTGAGATAGATGGGGTTGGTCATAGGATTGTTCATGGTGGTGAAGATTATTCTGATTCTGAAAAAATTACTGATGAAGTTATGAAGGTGCTTGAAGCATGCTGTGAACTTGCACCGCTTCACAATCCGGCCAATATAAAAGGGATTGAATCTATTACCGCGGCCCTTCCCAATGTACCTCAGGTGGGCGTTTTTGATACAGCATTTCATCAGACTATGCCCTCAAAAGCCTATCTTTATGCACTTCCCTACAGTTATTACACTGAACATAAAATCAGAAAATACGGATTCCATGGTACATCTCATAAATATGTGGCCCTGAAAGCGGCCGAGTTTGTTGGAAAAGACATTAAAGATCTCAAAATCATTACCTGTCATGTTGGTAACGGTGCTTCTGTCTGCGCTATAGATGGAGGGAATTCGGTTGATACATCTATGGGATTCACTCCGCTGGAAGGTATCATGATGGGAACAAGATCAGGAGATATTGACCCGGCGATTGTCACTTATATGATGAGCAATATGAAAATGACAGCCGATGAAGTGAATAATGTTCTCAACAAAAAAAGCGGGATGCTCGGATTATCAGATATCAGTAATGATATGAGAGAAATTGAAGATAAAATTCTTAAAGAAAAAAACCCCATGGCTATTCAGGCATTTGAAGTATATGCCTACAAAATCAGAAAAATCATCGGTGCTTATACGGCTGCTATGAATGGTGTCGATATTATCGTTTTTACCGGTGGTGTCGGAGAGAAAATGCCGATCCTCAGAGAAGATGTCTGTGTGGATATGGAATATCTCGGTGTTAAATTCGATGCTGAGAAAAACGACAGTTTTGCCGATGGCACATTTGAAGTGACGACTGATGATTCAAAAGTAAAAGTTCTGAAAGTTCAGACCAATGAAGAACTGATGATCGCCTTGGAAACTAAAAGAGTCCTTTCATAATTGTATGGGACGGTCGCGACCGTACCGTACAATTAGTCGCGACCACTCCCTTCATTTCTTATTAATGCGACGAAATCATTCTGTGACAGCGGTTTATGATAAAAATACCCCTGTATGAGATCGCAATTATAACTGTATAATAATTCTGCCTGCCCTTCCTCTTCAACACCTTCAGCAACAACTTTAAAATCGAGAAAATGAGCAAGATCAATAATCGTCTTCACTATATTACAGGAAGAGATATTCTCGGGGATGGAATCGATGAAAGATTTGTCAATTTTTAAAGTGTCTACGGGATAATCTTTCAGTTTGTTGAGTGAGGAATATCCTGTACCAAAATCATCAATAGAAAT
>JAEINM010000302.1 GCA_016342385.1 Spirochaetaceae bacterium
AGGCTATGAACTCTATCAAGCTTGGAGAATATCCCATGGTACTGGCCGGAGGTGTGGAAATGCCTTCAGCTTCACCTTTTTTTATCACAGAGGATCAGCTGATTGACTGGAGAGATAAAAAAGTAAAGGATATCCAGGAACTTGTCATCAGAGCGGATGTCCGCGATGCCCTGTGGTGTTCCATGCATGATGTCCACACCATTGTTCATGCCGAGAATACAACAGCTTCCTGGGTAGAGAAAAAGGGATTGAATCGTGAGGAGTTCAAAAAGGCCATAGATGAGTATGCCGTTTTATCTGCGGAGAGAGCACTTCGTGCCCTTAAAATGGGGTATTTTTCCCATGAGATCGCCCCGGTAGAAGAAACTGAAAAAAATGATGAAATTCCCCGGATAAAAAAAATGTCCCGCCTGTCACGGCTCCGGGGAACCCATTTCACCCCGGACGGACTTTTTTTGACCAGTCATAATTCCCCTCCCCTGGCCAATGGAGCCGCCTATCTCCTATTGATGAGCAGAGAAACAGCCTATGGGAAAAAATTGAAACCACTCGCCCGGATTACCGGATACAGCAGAGCGGGAATCAGACCGGAAAAGTTTCTGTTGGCACCGATTAAAGCCGTAAAAAAACTGCTTGAAAAAACGGAGACAAAAATAAGCGATTATGATCTGCTGGAGATGAATACCTCTTACGGCTCGCAGATTCTCATTAATAAAGATGAACTCAATCTGGACATGAACAAAGTCAACATATACGGTGACTGTATTGCCTTAGGCCATCCGGTCGGAGCCGCGGGAGCCCGTATACTGACGACCCTGATATATGCTCTAAAAAATGAGCGGAAAAAGAGAGGACTGGCCGCGATCTGCCTCGGCGGAGGAAATGCCCTGGCAATATCTGTAGAGAGGGAGGAATGAAATGAGAAATGCTATTGAAAGTATAGTCTTATGCGATGCTGTCAGGACTCCCTTTTGTCATGGAACGAAAATGAAAAGAATAAAACCGGAAAAACTATTGGCAGCTATCATTGAATCTCTGGTAAATAGAAATTCTCTCAAAGGGGATTATATTTCCGGTGTAGTTACCGGAACAGTGATGCAGGGTTGGAAAAACCCGAATATAGCCCGATCGGGGGCACAGCTGGCCGGTCTTCCCGATAGTACTGCCGATTATACAGTTCAGAATAACTGCAATTCCGCCTTTGTGGGATTGATCTCCGCTCTGGGAGCTATTTCCTCCGGTTTGGGAGAATTGTATCTTTCGACGGGCGTTGAGAGCATGAGCCGATATGGTTTCGGATTGAGAGACCTATCCGGTTCCTGCGGCAGCCTGTTCGAGGTAAATGAGCTTCAAAAGTCAGGGATGTCGGAATTTATGAACAATTTCCAGGTAGTGGACTGTCTGGAAGAGTGTCTGACAGACAGGAATAATCAAATTTCCATGATTGAAATCGGTGAGATCATGGCCAATTATTTTCATATCAGCCGGGAAGAGCAGGATACCTATACACTTGACAATCTGAAGAAAGCAGTCGTTGCTGTTGAAGAGAAAAAAATGTCCTCCCATATAATTGAAATCGATGGGATTTATGCCGATTCCTATCCCTTAAACAGGAAAAAGATGATCAGGAGACCGGAATTGTTTTCCAGAGCGGCAGAAGTTTTCGGAAAAGAAAATCCCCTTTTGAATCCTCAGGGATTTTTTAGTAAACATAAAAAACACCTTGAGAAACTGAGTGTGAAAAAAATAGACCCCACCGTGACAATGTATAATTCTTCCATACCGGGAGATGGTGCCGGAGGCTGCATAATAACAACTGAGGATTTTGCCCAAAAAGCAGGACTGACTCCAAAGTTCAGAGTGATAAACTGGGCTGTGACAGGAGTCAATCCAGTGATAATGGGGATCGGCCCCTGTGAATCGACGGAGAAACTTTTTTCCGATCCCAAAACCTCTTTTGCCGAGGGATTGATGATGGATGATATGGACCAGGTAGAAATTCACGAGGCTTTTGCCGCCCAGGTGCTTTCTGTTTTTAAAGAGAGTGCACGGAAATACGGCAGGAAGTGGGATCGTGGCAAAATAAACCCCTATGGCGGATCTCTGGCCTATACCCACCCCCTGGGGGCCACAAATTTCAGGATGTTGGCCAATGCTTTCTCGTGGTTCGAAGAAAACAGAAAAGCGGAATATGCCCTTCTCTGCGGTTGTGCAGGAGGTGGTCAGGGAACATCTTTAATGCTTAAGAGGTTTTAATGACATCCTCAAATCCATCAATCAGAGATTTATCACCTGATAATATATAATTCATAGAGTGATTGATGCGGTATTCGGCTTTACTGATAAAGATCCGGGCTACAGTTTTTTTCCTCATCGATCCGATGGCACTAATTAAAAGGAGATAACTGATGATTGTATCAGCTCCCATCTCAACTAATCTTCTAGCATGATAATCGCGAAGTCTCTGATCATCACAGCCCTTAATATACTCCAGAGATTTTTCCAGTTTAACTTTAAACTCTCTGACAGGAGAAAATAAATCCGGAATGGAGGAAAAATCATACATACTCTCATAATCCTCTATTCGCTCAGAGGCAAATCCTTTTAATAATGCACCTATTGCGGCCACAACCTGAAGTTGTGTTGTCCCTTCATAAATGCTGGTGATGCGCATATCACGGCATAATCGTTCTATGATAAAATCCCTTGTATAACCGACACCCCCATGTACCTGGAGCGCATCGTAACAGATCCTGTTTCCCATTTCGGTGACATAACATTTCAGCATGGGAGTGAATAGTGATTCTAAATTATCGAATTTTCTCAGTCTATTTTTCAGTTCAAACTTCAACTCGGGATGGAGCAGTATTTTTTTATCCAGTCCCTCCTTCAGATCTACAATTTGTGAAGCTTCATAGAGGAGAGACCGGGAGGCTTCAATGTTTACTTTCATATCGGTCAGCATTTCATATACGGGAGGAAATGAATCAATTTTCTGCGAAAACTGGATTCTTTTGGATGCATAGGAACGAGCCTCCCGATAGGCAGCCTCTGCAATTCCCACAGCCTGAGCCGAGACTCCGAGACGGGCACCGTTCATCAGAGACATGGTATACTTGATCAGTCCCCGTTTTCTCACACCGAGCAGTTCCGCCGGGGCATTATCAAACTGAAGTTCACAAGTGGGAGATCCATGAATACCGAACTTATCTTCAATGCGGCGGATCTTCATGTTTTCATCGCGCCGATAGATAAAGAGGGAGAGACCTCTGGCGTCATCTATATCTTCTTCGGAACGGGCCATAACCAGAAGAACCTGGGCACATCCGTTTGTAATGAATCGTTTCACTCCATTGAGAAACCAGTTTCCCTTTTCGTCCTGTGATGCTTTCATTTTCACTGAGGGAAGATCGGAACCGGCATCGGGTTCTGTCAGAGCCATAGCACCGAGAACTTCACCTTTGCTGAAGAGAGGGAGATATCTGTCCCTCTGCTCATCAGATCCGAAGTGATTTATCGTTTCGGCGATCTCCTGTAATCCAAAAATGGTCATAAAGGAGGCGTCGGCCATGGATATCAGCTCTATAGCCATTGAATAAATTATTTTAGGAAGATTCAATCCCCCATATTTTCGGGGAGTGGTGAAACCCATTAGATTTGCTTTTTTCAGCCGATCAATAGATTCTTCTGTTCCCCGGGCATAGATCACTGTACCGTTTTCATAGACCGCGCCGCGAGTATCCACATCTGCCGCCATGGGGAAGAGATACTCCCCAGCTATTTCTCCCACCAGTTCCAGTATTTCCCCGTAGTTCTCCAATGCCTCTTCAGCATTCTCCGGAGCGTCGGCATATTTTTCAAAATCCGCAAAACGATCCTCTTTCATTTCAATAATCTCTTTGAGATCCATTTCCTGTAAATGAAATCTCATATCATCATTGTCCTTATAGAAATTATCCATAAATCCGCTCCTTAAACCTGGGATTGGGATTCTAAACTTTAGCTCTATAGGCTTTGATTAATAGTGGGATTATATCATTCAGCTCGCCGATGATCCCATAATTGGCAATACTGAAGATGGGAGCATGGGGATCTTTATTAATGGCGAGAATCCTCTTAGATTGAGACATTCCCGCCCGATGCTGAATCTGTCCCGATATCCCACAGGCAATATAGAGATTGGGACGAACTGTAATACCGGTCTGTCCTACCTGATGCTCTTTTCCAAGCACTCCCGAGTCTACCATCGGTCTCGAACATCCCAGTTCTCCCCCGAGAGTATCGGCCAGTTGTCGAACCAGTTCCAGTGATGCAGGATCTGCGGCTCCCATTCCTGCAGAAACAATGATATTTGCACTTTTCAAATTGACCAGTTTTTCCCTGTGAATCACTTCCAGTACTTCTGTCATGTAATCAGTTTCACATAAGGGATTTTTCTTTTCGACTATCTCGGCTTTTTCAGAACCGATATGTTCAGGAAGCGCCATGACACCTTCACGGACTGTCGCCATACTGGGATCACTTTCGGGAGAGACTATTGTGGCTATGATATTCCCCCCGAAAGCCGGACGGATCTGAATCAGCTTATTGCAGTAGATTTTCTTTTTTGAATCAAAATCACCTATTTCCAGACCAGTACAATCTGCCGTAAGCCCGCATTTCAGTGCAGAAGCGACTCGGGGTGCCAGTGCCCGGCCTGTAGTGGTGGCGCCGAAAAGGACAATCTGAGGTTTGTGCTCTTTGATAATTCCGCTTACAATTTTTGAATAGGGAACGGCGGTGAAATGATGCAATTTTTTATCATTGATATAATAGACCTTTGAAACACCATAAGAACCGAGTGTGACAAGCTTATTTTTCAGCCCCGATCCCAGTGCCGCTGCGGTAACAGAGGTTCCCAGCTGTTCAGCCAGAGCTGATGCCTTAGAAATGAGCTCAAGACTGACATTCGCTATATTCCCCTCGTTCTGTTCGATAAAAACCATTATGCTTTTACTCATAATTCCTATCCATTTTCTACCCGATTATATGATCTTTTATAAGCTCATGTATGAGAGATGATATTCCCGTTTCTGTACCGGGAATATTTTTGACATCTTTCGTCTCCAGTACAATGTTCTCGACCTTTTTTACCATAGTGGGAGAACCCTTTAAACCAAAAAGAGAGGCATCTTCATTTAAAAGATTGCGGTCCCATAACTGGAAATGATGACTTTCTTTTTTGAGCTTATCAGGTAAATCCCTCTCCTTATCTGCAACATCAGGTTTATAAAATTTCATTTTTCTAAACCCCAGAAGTCTGGAGGCAGAAGAGGACCGGGGCTGATTGGCAGTATTATTCACTGTGATA
>JAEINM010000303.1 GCA_016342385.1 Spirochaetaceae bacterium
GACCTACACGGGAATGGTAGAAAATGAACCTTCTATTCAGTCCGGTAGAGAGCACAACATATTCTCATCTTCCGGTATTCCGATTCAGAAGATTCCCGATAATTACGATGTGGTAATTTTTGACAGAATACCTCCTCCTCAAAAGGATGATACAGGCCGTTTCATTTATATAGATGTCATTCCATCGGGAGTCAGAACTTCCGGTGAAAAGGTTGAACCCCGAACTGTATCTGTCAGCTGGAAACATCCTGTTCTGGAATCAGTTGATTTTTCCCGCATTACCATATTGAAAGCCTGGCCGTCATTATCGGGTTCACAGATTCAGGAAATTGTCACAGGAGGAAATACGGGTCTGTTATATGTTTTCCAAAGCCGTTTCCTGAAATTTCTCTATCTGCCTTTTGACTTGACTGATAGCGATTTACCTCTAAGGGCCTCTTTTCCCATCCTTATGAAAAACTCTATAGATTGGCTGACTGAAGGCTACTCCAGAGAAGAAATCATTCAACTCAGATCAGGAGATTCCATTCGCATCGGCAGAGCTGTACCTGAATACAGTAAAACATTGATAACCTATCCTTCAGGGAAAAAAAAGACCATAGAGGGAAATCTTTTCTCCCGAACGTTCGAAACAGGATTATACGGTTTTCAATATGCCGAACAGATGTATTATGGTTCAGTAAACCTGAATAACCGCGATGAATCAGATATTTCCTCCCGTTTTCCCGACGTGACAGAAGAGGACCGGGAAGAGAAAACCGGAGAATACAAATTCTCTCTTATGACAGTATTTCTGATCCTGGGTCTTCTGGTCCTGGTAGCCGAATGGTTTGTACAGGAGAGTAAATGGTAAACACACCCCTTTATCTGCTATTGCTGATTATACCTCTTTTCATTATTTACAAAGGAAGAAGGAAACAGAAAGACAGAAAGATTTTTCTATCTACAATTCTCTATGGTCTAAGCTTTTTGTTCCTTGTGCTGGCTTTGGCCGGATTCGGGATTATAAAAGAGAAAACCAGGGAATACACGGTTTTTATTCTCGATATCTCAGACAGCATATCCACTGAGGCACGGAATAGGGCTGTGAAGATTATTGATGACCGACTAAAAGAGATGAGTGATGATGATTTTGCCGGAATTGTTCTATTCGGTGAAGAGAGTATGATTGAAAAAAACCTCCAGAATAATCTAAAGCACATAACATTTGAGTCTCTTGTATCCGGTCGGTCAACCAACATTGAGGAAGCCCTCTACAGAGCATTGGGAATGTTTCCCAATGAAGGGAAACGCTCAATAATTCTGTTTTCCGATGGTCTTGAGAATACCGGGAACAGCAGAAATGCTGCGGTAAGAGCCGCGTCGGCAGGAATTCGGATATTTACCATCCCCCTGCATGCACAAATACCAGATTCAGAAGTCTATATACAGGATCTGCTGGTTCCCGGAAGAGTCCATGAAAATCAGGTACACGATTATACACTTATAATAGGCAGTACACTTCAGACTTCTGCTCTGGTTACATTTTTCACAGATGGTACCTATATGGGGGAAGAACGTATTTTGCTCTACGAAGGTCTCAATAGCTTTACCTATTCCTCCCGGCTGGAAGACGCGGGGATTCATGAATACCGGGCAATCATCGAACCGGAAACCGATACATTCAGAGAGAACAATGTCATGACTGTCCCCGTCACTGTATCGGGAAAACCAAAAGTTCTTATTGTCAGTGAAAGCCGTTCAACCTACTTACAGGAAGCTCTGACAATCCAGAATATTCTCTCTGATGTCCTTACTCCCAGAATGATTCCCGCTACAGCGGGAAGACTACTGGAGTATGACAGCATTATTTTTGATAACATTCCAGCCGGTTCTGTGTCCTTTTCTCAAATGAACATCATCAGAGATTTCGTAAAAAATAAAGCTGGTGGATTTATTATGCTGGGAGGAGACAAAAGTTTCGGAGCTGGAGGATATTACGACACGCCGCTTGAAGAGATTCTTCCTGTTGACATGGATGTCACTTCCTCGCTGCAGATTCCCAGTCTTACAATGATTATGGTAATAGACCGGTCGGGAAGCATGAAAACAACTGTTGAGCGAGGAGTGAACAAACTCGATGTCGCCAAAGAAGCCATAATGGAGGCCGTCGAAATTCTCAATCCCTTTTACAGAGTCGGAATAATTGCTTTTGATACAGATTATTTCTTTGCTGTCCCCCTTGTTGAAGCAAAAGAGGTGGAACTGATAATGAATCAGCTTATGGCTGTCGAACCGACTGGTGGTACGGCGCTTTATCCCGCCATGGAAGGAGCCTTTACAGAACTGGCCTTATCGGATTCTGCGGTCAGGCATATGATTATCCTCTCTGACGGACTTTCGGAAGAAGATGAATTTGAAACCCTCTCAAAGAATATTGCCGCTGAGGGAATCACCATATCCACCGTTTCTGTAGGTGATGATTCTGATAAGGACTTAATGGAGAAAATTGCCGACTGGGGCGGAGGACGCAGTTATTTCACTTCCGATATTCGGGAAGTTCCCCGCATCTTTGCCTCAGAATCTTTCATTGTTTCGAGAGCTCACATAGTTGAGGAAACTTTTCTTCCGGAATTTTCAGGAGAACACAGTATCACCAATGGTCTGGAGGAATCATTTCCCGCCCTGGATGGCTTTGTTCTGACTTATCCCAAATCAGGAGCCACCCACATTCTCACAACAGTTGAAAACCATCCTCTTTTATCAGTCTGGAAATACGGATTGGGAAGAACAGCCATATGGAGTTCTGATTTTTCAGGAAGATGGGGAAGCCGACTGGTATCATGGGAACAGTTCCCCCAACTGGCAGCACAGCTGGTGCGATGGGTTGAGAGACCTGTAAGACCCCGGACTCTGAATTTTAATTTTACGGGCGCGGGGAAAAAACGGATAATGAATATAAATGCCAGAGATGAAAAGAGAAATTATCTCAATATGCTGAATCTTGAAGGGATTATCTCCTCTCCCGATGGAACAGAACAGCACATAGAGATCTCTCAGACTGGACCCGGTATCTACACATCTGATTTCGAACTGACCTCTGAAGGAACCAGCATTATAACCGTATTTGAAAAAAATAATTTGATAGAGCCGGAAATTACCGGCTTAGGTCTACCCTATTCTTCTGAATTCAAGCCTTTAAATGAAGATTTCACACTGCTCATTGAACTGGCTGAAGCGACAGGAGGATCTATACTAAATGTTCAAGACACAGATTTTTCCCTATTGGAAGTAGAAGAAAAACTGGGGACTAAAGATATGAAAGAGATTCTGGCTGTAATCTCCCTTATACTTTTTCTCATTAATATCCTTACGAATCTGCTACATGAGAAGTCAATGAAAACCGGCTTTCCGGAAAAAGATGATGAAAATTTTGAGGAATTGCGCCTGAAAATAGACAAAGGGAAAAAAGAGAATATCTATAATCGCCGAAAAGATAACTACTGGTTTGGATAAAGAATATGAAAAATAGTAAAAAGCAATCCTTCATTCTCACATCTGCTGCAGGATGTTTAATTTCCTTCATTTTATTTCTCCTTGTTAACAATTTTGAACGGGAGAATCTGAGCAGAAAATTTTTATACGATTCCACGCTAAGAATAAACGCGGTCAATAGTATTATTGAATCCGACATGAAAACTCTTATGGGTCTGAGAAATTTTTTTTACGGCTCAAATTTTGTAGATAGAGATGAATTTACAGACTATGTCTCCTCATTCCTTGCCAGTGAAATGGCTATTTCAAGCATGGGCTGGCTGCCCAGAGTGGATAAAAATACAATAGATGAGTATAATTATCTCTATTCAGACAATCACTACCGCGGGGATTTTCAAATTTCTCCCTCCTTAAGTGATCAGAAAGTATTCTACCCTCTTACTTATATAGAGCCTTACAGCGGGAATAATCAGACTTTTGGGAAGGATTATTCTCCTATTGATATCAGTTCTGTTATAGATTACAGCTCTATTCCGATCGGGCAGGGAGTCACTCTTTTACCGCCGTCTCTCGTGACATATTTTTCTCCTGAACAGCCCTCTTTAATCATGATTCTCCCTGTCTTGAATGCTAAAGGATTTATAGATACAAAAAAAATGAACAGTGAAAATATGAGGGGTTTTGTCTTCTCTGTTCTTTCTATTGAAAAGATTCTGGATATTTCCCTGAAGACCTTAAACAAGCTGGAAATAAAGACCTCTATTGCCCCCTCGACTTTTATTGATGATTCTGATTTCTTACAAAAAACTTATCTGCACAATAGTGATACAAACTGGATTGTCTATTGTGAAGCCGATTCTCTCTACAAAAAAAATAACAGATCAAATCACTCTTATGTCATTCTGTTATTCAGTCTGATTTGTACATGTATCGCTACAGTATTTACCTATAGAAATAATCAATACAGGAGAAAAATAGAAAAAATGGTAGAGCAGAAGAGTCGAGAACTCCTAATCAGCCGCAAACGTCTGGATCTGGCTGTAGAAACCGGAGAACTCGGCTGTTGGGAACTCAACTTTATCACTGGTGAAATAACGGCCAATTCTCAACTATCTGAAATGACAGGCTTCAAGACCAACAAAATTAATAATCTGGAAACATTTTTTAATATGATCCATGAAGATGACAGAGCAGAAGTTGTTACCAGATTCAAACAGCATATCAGCGGGAAATCTCTGTTTTTCGAATCGGAACACAGAGTCAGAACCAGAAATAATCACTGGCTTTGGATTTTAACAAAAGGACAGATCGTGGAACGGGACGAAGAGGGGAATCCACTTCAGTTAAGCGGAATCCAGATGGACATTTCCAAAATGAAAAATATGCAGAGTATTCTTTTTGAGGAAGCTGCTATAGATGAGTTAACCGGTGTATATAACAAGCGATATTTTCAGACCCGGTTAAATGAACTTATGGAGAAATGCAAAAGGCAAAACGGGGTTTTCTCTATTGCTCTTGTAGACATTGACCTCTTTAAGCATGTCAATGAGACCTATGGCCATAAAGCAGGGGATTTTATCCTGAAGGAATTTGCCGCTTATCTCAGAACCTCTCTACGGACCTATAACTTTATAGGACGCATAGAAGGGGAAAAATTCGAAATAGTTTTTGAGAACGAATCTCTCGACTCTGTTCATAGAATAATGGATAGAATCAGGAAGAACCTGGAAGATAGAAATTTACTCTATAAAGATTCTCCCATTACAATAAGTTTTAGTACAGGTGTCAGTTCATTTTCTGAAATTTTCTGGCAGGGTGGAAATGAGGAACAGTTA
>JAEINM010000304.1 GCA_016342385.1 Spirochaetaceae bacterium
TATCAACGTATTCACAAATTTAATCCAGAGTAATTTCCCTTTGGATAAAAGAATTAAAGACAGTAATAAAATCTATCTTTTACGGCTTCAGCTGTTTTCTACATATCTCTCTTTAAGCTGTCCGGAAAATTATGGACTCTTAGAAAAAGTGGAAAAAGAACTGTATCAGATACAGGATAGTAAATTGCATGGGGGAATTTACGGAATAGTTAAATTCCTTTTGTACAATATCTGTTCATTTCA
The DNA here is from genome assembly GCA_016342385.1 of Spirochaetaceae bacterium. Lineage (GTDB taxonomy): Bacteria > Spirochaetota > Spirochaetia > DSM-2461 > DSM-2461 > Spirochaeta_F. Next base: position 244 of record JAEINM010000304.1, read on the forward strand.
CTATTGTTCCTCACGCTTCACTTACAACGCTATTATAAAGAACTATAATGAGATTCAGGCAGAACTAATTGAAAATAATCTAGCCGGTATTTATCAATTCCTTAAATGGCTTATTGACGACATGGAAAAGGGTAGTGCTTTACTGTGATGTCTGCCCGTAATAATGACTTAATGAATATTGACATTTTCGGCTATTTATTTCAATTTTCTAACAACTCTCAATAATGAGGATTCGCTTTGTCTTTTTTATGACATATACTATATCATATGAATAAAATTAAAATAGGTGTAAGCAGTTGTCTTTTAGGTTATGAAGTCCGCTATAACGGACAGCATCAATTAGATCACTTTATTAAGGACACCTTAAGTCAATGGTGTAATTTTGTTCCTGTATGCCCGGAAGTCGAATGCGGATTACCCATACCCAGAGAAAGCATGCGTTTAGTGGGAAGTCTGGAAAGCTCAAGATTAATGACATCCCGTACAGGCATAGATCACACCGAGAGAATGCAAAAATGGATTAAGGAAAAGCTGGATTTTCTTGAGAAAGAAGAGCTGGTTGCTTTTATATTTAAAACAAAGAGTCCTTCCAGCGGAATGAGAAAAGTTAAAATCTATAATGATGCCGGCCATACTATAAGTTATGCGGGGACGGGTATGTTTGCAAGAGCCTTTATGGAGAGATTCCCCGATATTCCAGTTGAAGATGAAGGGCGACTCTGCGATCCCGGGTTAAGGGAGAAGTTTATTGAGACTATTTTTGTCCTTCAACGGTGGCGCGATGCTGTGAAAACCGGACAAGTTAAAGATCTGATTCTATTTCACAGCAGGCACAAATATACTTTGATGGCTCACAGCAATGAAAAATTAAAACTCCTGGGTAAATTGATTGCCAAATGCGGAACTTTGGATTTTGATGAATTGATCCAGGAATACAGAACTATACTATTACAATTGCTCAATTTGAAAAAAACGAGAAAGAAAAACTATAATGTTCTTCTTCATATGTTAGGTTATTTCAAATTGAATATTAGCAGTGATGAAAAAGCGGAATTATTGCTGGAAGCTGAAAACTACTATAATGAAATTACTCCTTTGATCGTTCCTTTGACATTAATAAAGCATTACACCAGGAAGTATGATGAGAAATATTTAAAAGATCAGTATTATTTGAATCCTCATCCTGTGGAACTAAAACTTTTGAATCACGTTTAATCCCGGGAAGAGAATTCCCCCTTTTTCCTATGAATCTGGTTTTCGATCGGAATTTTATTATTGATTTTGGGAATGTTCACATTCATTATCTTTCTTTGATTGGAGGTGCTTTTTATTATCCTTCAAGGATAGGAAAGGAAATTGATATGAAACCACATCTGTTACTCGATGTTTTTAATATAGATCAGACATAAGCTGGCTTCCTCTCTGAGTACGTTCAAAACGGGAGATTATGGTAACTGGGGAAGACTTAATGTGAAAAAACTGAAAAGTCGGGCTATTGTTGCTTATAGTGAAAACTTTCAAGCACAAGTTGATATTATGGAAATAGGGTTTTTTTAAGTTATGGGGAAGTGTGCTTCAGCATCAAAGGCTTGTCATAAGTCCAGTAATCTTTGACCGCTCTTTTCCATCAGTATAGAACTGTTTCAGGTGTTCCTAATGGAAAAAATTTCTTTGTTTTTGGATTGCTGATGAACATTGACCTGATAAATCATTTCTCCTGTATGGAGAAGGGGAGCTTGATATACTTATCACTAAAATATCTTTTGTACCTTTGATTCTCTTGCCAGATTAGAGCATTTTAGAGATATTTGATTTCCTATTGATGACGTAGAATAGACAGAACTCGAGCAGATGAAGTAAAGATTTTAGTAGAAGCATAATGTTAAGATCGACATGTTATTTGAAGCTTCAACTATGTTAATGATTTGAGATATATATAAAAATAGATCACGGGAAAAAATGCTCAACGAAGCTGATATATTATTTATTTTGTCCTGGTGCGGCATTTCGTGCGTTTTGACTATTCCCTCTAGAATTACTCTTGAGAGTAAGACAGCTACTAAAAGAAAATAATACTGAGAGAACTAGTAATGCAATGATTATCTTTTTCATTAAATACTCCTGAATCATTAGAATAATCTAATTAGATACAATATACAATATTGATAGGTTCCTTTCATTAACAATGAGCTGTGAAAGCTTGTATATTCATTTTGAGGAAAAAACCTCTTATGTTTCTTTTTTTTCAACAACAAGAATATAATCTATTTTTGCGGTTGCACCCATAAGCTGAAATGTTGGACGAACATTCGGTAATATTGAGACAACTTCTCCTTCTAGGTCATTAAGAAACTGTTCCAGCTTCTCCTGCATATTATTAGCCCTAACATCTATGCGATGCACTTTATATTTCATAATCGCCTCCATTTTAGCTTTTAGAGTCTTATATAAATATAATAAAATAATACACTTTTACTTCAAAAGGATTGAAAAAGCTGAAAACAGAATCAAATTAATTCAATGTCATGATCCCGTGGTGTATTTTAATACATCCGTTCAGTTCTGGACCTGATTTTCTTAATGTAGAAAGCTTTCTATATTCCCTGCTTTTCTTTAGGATACACGAATGTTCAACTTCGTCATTAATCTGCTTAAAGCTATTTTTTCTGGAGCGGAGCAATCCGCTTCTGATAAAGCCGTAATCTGTTTACATTATAAAAAAGATGCTTGCTTGACATGTACTCATAAGCACCAAAAAGAACTGATTGGGTAATCTAGACAAGAAGTAAAATGAATGACGAAGAGTTTCTATATTAAAAATGTTCTTGTCTATAAGATCATGATATAATTTCTATGATCATTAGCCATAGCATTTCCCCATGAATTTTGTCAAATTCCCGGGTTGATTATTTCTATGGCTATTTTTATAAAGGATAAAAGTTCAACTATTTAAAATGTGATAAATAAAATGAAATTAAAGTGTATTCTTAGTTTAATATTCTCGATACTTCTGTTTTCGCCTTTATTCTCAGAAGATGAAAAACCAATAATGGAAGCTACAATAGGCCTAGGCTATGGGTTCTATGTTGGCTCTTTTTTAGACCATTTAAACAAAGATGGTGCCTATACCTCCACACCGACTTTAGATAGCTATTTTGCATCATATATTACTCCATTTTTAGGTTTCCAATTCCAGATAGGATGTGGTTCGGTAATTCATCCTCTATCTGAGCCAATGGAAGGTGTTATTTTATATATGGGCTTAGGGCCTTTTATTAATCTGAATTTAAAGAAGGTCTATATTAAAACTTGGGTTGATGCTGGATTCCAATTCCCGACAATGAGCCTACAATGGTATGGGTCTGGTTTTCTCGAGATTGGATCAGGGTTTGGATTAAATCTGAATAAGTCTAACAGCTTGGTTTTGAGCCTTAAATATAGGACACAGTTTCTTCGATCTATTATAATTTCTAAAATGTATGACTCAATTGATGAGAATGATAATCTATCTAGTATCACATTGTCTTTTGGATGGAGCACTCGTTTGTACTAAAGATTTGATGGTTAAATTAGGTAAGCGCATCATAGAAACCCTCTCAGATTTTTATGCTTTTCCTGGGAAAATTTTCTCAGCAGATAGATTCTATGGCAGGAGTTTTTCAAAATCGTTATCACTTTCTGCGTAGGGAAGTTTTTCAAAAACATACCTCGTAGTAACAAAATAATATGCGAAAAGAAAATCAGGGCAAAAGGAGTCTTTAGTCTGGTGGATTAAATATTCAAATATAAAAGAGTTGCTACAATTTATTGATGGATTCTGGATTTTGATAGTTTTAATCAAATCTCTGGGAACACCTATCCCAAGGTTAATGTCGAAACATTTCCATATTAACTCAGCTGACTCTGTAATAATGGTTGTGCAATCCGTAGAGGACAGGCTTTTTCTTGATTTTACCTGAAACATCAGGTGGTCGACCTTCTGGTATCGCTCCAAGACCTTGATGTGGACGATATTGATTATAATATCCCATGTAAGATTTTAATAAATTCCTCAATTGCTTCTCTGAGAAGATTACAAACCAATCCAGACACTCTTGTCTCACAGAACGAATAAATCTTTCTGCATATGCATTCAGATTCGGAGAGTAGGGCGTCGTAGCAACTCCATTGATCTCATATTCATTATATGGGAAATATTTCAGTTCACCCGAGTTATCGTGGATCAAATATGAGTCCGGATACAACTCTTCAAAATGGGAGAACTGGCTCCTGATAAACGAATGTTTGGATTCTGAGTCACATTGTAATGAACGATTCGACGACTCTTTAGCTCAATAATAAAGAAGACATAGAATCTCTTGAATCCAAAAATATCGACTGTGAAAAAGTCGTAAGCGAATAGTGACTGCCAGTGCGATTTAAGAAACTTACTCCAAGAATAATTCGGTTTAATATCACCAGATTTCCTATAATCCTGAATTACTTTTCTGATTGTCTCCCTGGATATATCGATAGATATCTACTCTAACTCATCTTGAATGCGCGTACAGCCCCAGAGATAGTTTTCAATCTTTAGTTTCTTTATCAGTAATTTCATTGCTTTTGTAATAGGTGGTCTGCCTTTCTTTCTGGTTTTGGGTTTATCATAAGTCCAGTATTCCTTGATAGCTCTCTTCCATCTGTACAATACTGTTTCTGGAGTTACAAGAGTAAAATATTTCCTTGATTTTGGATTGCTGATGAGCATAGAACGGATAGAGAACCGGAGGTTCTATGTTCGGATAGGTTGTGGCTTTGCCACTTGAATCCATAACCTTCAGTTACAAGTAACTTTCGGTTCACCGAATAAACCATTTCTCCTGGATAGAGAAGGGCAGTTTTTTATTCTTTTCATTGAAATATCTTTTATACCTCTGATTCTCCTGCCAGATTAGAGCAATCTTTGGAATAATTGATTTCCTGTTGATGATGTAGAAGAGGGAGAACTCAAGAAGATGAAATAATGATTTCAGTAGTAGCATATTAATAGAATCGACAAGTTTTTATAAGCGTAAAATGGACTAATAATTCTTTGGCGCTAATTTATTGTTACTACGGGCAT
>JAEINM010000305.1 GCA_016342385.1 Spirochaetaceae bacterium
GACACTGTTACCGGAAATTAAGGTCTTGAGAAAAGCTCTCCATCAATACCCGGAGACCGCCTGGAATGAAAAAAAAACCAGACTGAAATTATTAGAAACTCTGAAAGACTGTTCCATCAGTCTGCATAAACCCTATATAGAAACCGACCTGGTTTTTGATATGGGGAAAAATAAGTCGAAAGAAGCTTTACTTCTCAGGTCGGACATGGATGCCCTGTCCCAGCTGGAATCGGGAGATAAACCCTATAAATCTCAGAATCCCGGAGCTGCTCACAACTGCGGTCACGATGGACATATGAGCATGCTCACCGGCTGTGCTCTTCTGCTGGATAAAATGATTAAAAGAGGATTCCCCCTACCCCGGCCTGTCCGTTTTGTCTTTCAGCCGGCTGAAGAGATTGAATGCGGAGGGGCAAAACTGAGTTCTCTGGGAATAATGGACGGAGTAGACAGTGTTCTGGCCATTCACGGCTGGCCTTCTTTAGCAAAGGGGCAGCTCTTTTCCAAGGAGGGCCCCTTTTTTGCCGCCGCAGCAACCTTAGTCGTGACCATAGAAGGGGAAGCAACCCATGGTGCCTTACCGGAGAATGGACAGAGTCCCTTTCCCGCGGCTGCTCTTCTGATTGAAGAGATTCAGAAGATACAGGCAGAATATGCCGGCCGAGCTGTTATCTCATTGTGCAGGATAAATGGCGGCTCCAGTGATAATATCATTCCCCGATTGATTGAATTGAGGGGAACTATCCGCTATTTCGAGTCATCTCTACTTGATGAAATAAAAAAGAGATTCACCCTTGCCTCACAAAAAATACAGGAATTATCCTTCTGTCGGGTTGAAACCGACTATATATCAAAATACTATCTTCCACTGAAAAATAATAAATCTTTTTTACATGATTTATCGGAAGTCCTGGCAGAAGAATCGCAGCAATACAAAGAGATTCCCTCTTCAATTAAGGACACGGATAAAAAAACTGTTTCCGAGGATTTCGCTTTCTATACGGAGAAAAAACCGGGAGCAATGGTTCTTCTGGGATTGGGAGATGACACACCACCTCTTCACTCTTCGGATTTCGATTTTCCCGACGATGTACTCATAAGGGGTATACTACTCTTTACAGTCGCGGCATACCAATTAAAAAAGAGAGGATAATGATATGGTCTTTAAATTCATCTACGCAAAAATAGTTTTTCTCCTGCTTCTCTTTCTGGCGGGGATGACAGGACTGGCCGATTATTCAATAAATTACGTCACCTACAAATGGGATGTGAAAACAGAAGAACATCTGGATGAGCTTCTTGTGAATGCCGGTGCAGCCTATGCCGTGTCCCGGGGACTCAATGCTGTAATTTCTGTCATTCAGGCAAGTGATATCAATATTCTTATAGGAAACCTGGCCCTGGGGGAAGCTCTGGATCCGGTCAATGATATTGTTGAGCGATTTTCCAATGTGATGTTAATGAGTATTACCTCTATAGGGATTCAGAAATTCATCTTCAGGACTGGGAAAGCTTATGGGGTTAACCTCTTCCTGACTCTTGCCTTTCTCTTCCTTCTGACATCGGCCTTTTTTGAGTCTCTCCCCTTTTTAAAGGGAGAGAGAGTCATAGCTATCAGCAACACCATGAGCACATCCATGGTGATAATATTCGCATTATTCCGCTTTATCATTCCCACCGTCACGCTGCTGAGTCTGGAATCGGAAAAATTGTTCGGGACTGATGTGACCGGAACAATTGAGAAACTGGAAGAGATAAAAAACAGATCTCACATAGAGTACAATACAGTCTCCGATGAGTTCGATCAGAGTGTAATCCCAGAACAGGAGGATGATAAAAATTTCCTGACCAGAATAAGCGATTCTTTGAAGGATACCGGAAGGAGACTAAGTGAGACATTCAACAGGGATAAACTCAGTGAAAATATTGACCGGGTCATAAAATCTCTCGGTGAATCTATTGAATACATTACAGATCTGATAGTCATATTTATAATTCAGACTATAGTTATTCCCATTTTGACCTTTTTCCTGCTAAAAGCATCTTTCCAGCCACTTATAATACTGTTCCTTAGCGGATTCAGGAGAGAAAATCCTTGATACGCAACATGATTTTATTTTATATTTCTACAAACACTAAAATAATATGAGGTTTAAATACCATGATCACATTAATACTCACATTATATGAGTGGACTCTATTTCTTACTGTCTGCCTTGTATTCTATCCCATAGCTCTGATCCTTTTTGTTTTTACAGTTCCCTTTGATAAGAACCGGACGATTCTACATAAATTTTCCTGTTTGTGGGGAAGCCTGTATATCTGGTTACAGCCCCTGTGGAAAGTGACATGGGAGGGCCGTGAAAACATAGAAAAAAATCAGGCCTATGTACTGGTAGCCAATCACCAGGCTCTACTCGATATAATTGTAATCTATACACTGTTTAAACACTTCAAGTGGGTGGCAAAAAATGGTTTGCTAAGGGTGCCTTTCGTGGGGTGGAATATGGCTCTGAATGACTATATTATCGTGAAGAGAAATGATCCGAAAAGTCAGATTGGAATGATGAAAAAATCAGAACAGATGCTGAAAACCGGCAATTCCATTATGATATTCGCCGAGGGAACCAGATCTCCCGATGGAGAAGTTCAGGATTTTAAACGGGGGGCCTTTATACTTTCACAAGTAGCTGATGTTCCCGTTATACCCATAGCTCTGGATAATATGGCTCAGGCTGTAAAGAAAAAGAGTCTCTGGGTGAATAAAGCTACCGATATGAAGGCCAAAGCTTTTCCACCGGTCTATCCTAAAGATTTTAAAAATACCAAAGAGATGTCGGCAGCAGTAAAAAAAATTATTGCTGATCAATTAAAAGAATGGAGAGAGGCGTAAGAGATGTTAGTTAAAGAGATTAGAGTTTTAGCAGAAGGACTGGGAATAACACCGGGAAAAATGAAAAAAGCGAATCTGATTAAGGCTATCCAGATAAGTGAAGGCAATTTTCCCTGTTTTGAGACAGCTGAAGGAAGCTGTGATCAGGCTGACTGCCGATGGCGTGAAGACTGCCTGAAATAGAATTATTTATATATAGTAATCACAGCTAGATTTCTCCCGGATAACCGAATGTTCCAGAAGCGGAGTGAAGAGGATCACCTCTCTGGCGCTCATGGGCAAAAGAGATGACATAAAAATTAAAGAGGAGTCTTTAATGATCAATATTATTAATCTGTCAAAAGACTATGGAACCGATACCATATTTGATAATATATCTCTGCGAATGAACACGGGGGAAAAAGTCGGGCTTGTGGGTCCTAACGGGTCCGGCAAGACAACACTGATTAAAATGATAACCCGCGATGAAGAGCCATCTAAAGGCCATATTATCATCGATAAAAATATTAGAATCGGTTATGTACCCCAATACATAGAATTTGAAAAAAACCTCACCCTTTTTGATGTCATACTAATGCCCTTTAATACCCTGTCTGAACAGCTGAGGGATCTTGAAATCCGAATGGCTTCATCACCGGAGGAGGATCTGGAAAAGATACTGGGTGATTACCAGCGTATCCGCGACAGGTACGATGAGATTGACGGAGACAGTGCACCGGCGAATGGGGAGAAAATACTCGATTCTCTTGGCCTGGAAAACCGGGGAGACCAACTGGTGGAAACCCTGTCGGGGGGAGAAAAAAATGTTCTGGCTCTGGCCAGAGCTCTGCTGACGAAACCGGATCTGCTCATTCTCGATGAACCGGGCAACCACCTGGATTACCGGGGACTGGCCTGGTTGGAAAAATTCCTGTCGGAATATAAGGAAGCTGTGCTGATTGTCAGCCACAACCGCTACCTGCTGGACAGGGTCTGTGAAAAAATTATTGCCGTAGAAGGGAGAAAAGCCAATGAGTTTGCCGGGAACTACTCCTACTACCGGATGAACCGTCTCAAATCCCTGGTCAATCAGCAGTCCGACTTCATTTCCAATCAAAAGAAAATTAAGAGAATTGAAGCTCTTGTGAAAAAATTTCAGCACATAGCCACAGCTACGGCAGATCCCTCGTGGGGTCAGAGACTCAGAGCTATGAAAACCCGCTATGACCGGGAACAGAAAAATGCTGTCCAGAAACCTCAGGATTTTGAAAAGAAGATCCAAATGGATTTCCAGTCGGATAAAACCAAAGCCGACATTGCCCTGCAGATTAGAGGTTATTCAAAATCCTTTGATCAGCTCCACCTCTTTGACGAGGCGGAGGCAGAAATTTCCTGCGGGGAAAAAGTGGCTTTGATCGGGTCCAATGGCTGTGGAAAAACGACTCTTATCCGGGATATTGTTTCATTGGGGGACTGGGATAACAATATAATCCGGGTCGGTCCGAGCCTGACCATGGGATACTGCTCCCAGCATCAGGAAATCTTTAATCCCGAAGCCAGTATAGAAGATGAAATCCGCAGCCTGGGATCACTGACCCGTAGCGATGCCTATAAAATTGTTGCTCCTTTTAATTTCACCTGGGAAGATATGGAAAAGAAAACAGGGGATTTGTCGGGGGGAGAGAAGAACAGACTCCAGATGGCCCGGCTAATTTATCTGAAAACCAATTTTCTCATCCTCGATGAACCGACAAATCACCTGGATATACTGTCCAGTGAAGCTGTTGAAGAGGCACTGGCCGATTTTGACGTGACTCTGCTGGTTGTCTCGCATGACAGGTATTTTCTGGAAAAAACCGTCGATCGCATTATTGAAGTGAAAAACAAAAAACTGATCTCTTTCGACGGTAGTTTCTCCGACTGGTGGCGTTCTGCCAATCCGGTAAAACCAAAGTCTGACGGGAGAATAGCGACTAGAGGTTCAGACCGCCGAAAAGAGAAAAGCCGAACTACCGACAGTAAACAGGTAAAAGAGATAAAGGCGATTGAAGATAGAATCGCTAAGCTGGAACAGGAGAAAACCGATCTGGAAAGTCATATTAATGAAGCCTTTACCAGGGTTGATCATAAAAAAGGCCGTGACTTATCTGTAAAACTTGAAAAAGTGAATAGTCAGCTGGATAAGTTGTACTCTCAGTGGGAAGAGGTTGCAGGTTAAGACTGATGATGAGCCCCCTGCCCCCTAGAGGCATACTATTACCCATAAGTGCGCTTAATATGAAAAATTGTAATCCTGGCTATGGAAACTATTACTGTCTGCAAAAATCAAAATTCTATCAATCAAGACCCCTCTTTCCTATAATCTCACGTAATCCTTCTCTCCCTCAATCACCAACCTTCTGGATTTGAATGAGTGGGCCGCTGTCTGCGGAATCACACTCTTTTTTCTAATGGCTTCAAGACT
>JAEINM010000306.1 GCA_016342385.1 Spirochaetaceae bacterium
AACTCTTGCTGTTACGGGGACAATAAAACTATGATTAATAGTGTTAGTCTTCGTGGGTCCTGAAAATGTTTGTGTAGTTACACTAGTCTGTGTCCCTACAGCAGTTGTTAAATCAGCATCTCCAAACAAACTTGCAGCAGTAATCTCTGGAACTGTCCCAGTTGAATCTGTTGCACTATACGTGGTAGTTGTTACAGTTGGATTATTGGCTGTTGTCTGAAGATCAAATACAGGATTGTAGAAAATACCAGAAGAGAGTGTAAGTCTTCCACTTGGTGAAGTCGCTTCCAGAATACCACCTAATTCAAATTCCAGTTCTACCTGGGTTGTTTCATTTGGATCTTCCACAGATGTTGAATAAGACCAGGTAGAATTATCAAATCCGGTTTCAGCCTGAGATAGGCTTATATCCATATACCCGTTGTCATTAGTTTTAATTGATGTAAAATCAAAATTTATTTTAGCTCTTGTTCTTGCCTGGAGAATATCGGATATTACAAATTTAGGATCCATACCGGCACTGATACCAAATGTTATATTTCCGTGTCTCTGATCTTCAGAACGGGCAAGAGTGCTTCCAATTAAACCAGTTGCAGTTCCTAGAGTAGCGACATCGATACTACCACCGCCGAACATTTCTCCATTAGCTACGGTCTCATTAAAAGTAGCCAGACCAATGGTATAGTTCAGAGTCGAAACATCATCAACAGTTCCTGCTCCTGTTGTATTATCATAGGCTGTTCTAACATCGACAGTTAGAGGAATACCGTTTGCTGGAGCCGGTGCAATACCATGCACCATACCAAACCTGAGAGATGCAGTTAAAGGCATGGAGAATCCCGCGATTTCTAAGGGGAGCTGTCCGGTGGCTTCTATGTCCCAGTCATCATCTAACTGTGAAAGTGCTGGTTTTCCATCACTATTCATACCATATTTAATTGATTTAGATGTTGTTGTACTGGCTACGGGGACAACTTCTCCCACAGTCCATGAATAATCATATACACCACCCTGTAGGGTTGATGCATCCTGAGCATTGAAAGCTAGGGAAACACCCATAAAACCTAAGTCGACTCCGGCACCGATCCTGAAATAATTTCCCACAACGAAACTTGTAATATCTGCTGATTCACTAGTTGTAAATTCGGCAACATTGTTTGCATCGGCATCGGATACAACAGTTTCTTCTAAAGTTATATTCCCGTCATCTCCTACGTTCAGATTACCGCGCTTTCCAAGCTGGAAACCACCGACGATTCCCGACTGCATACCTGCTATTGGCATCATATAACCAAGTTGAAAAGCGACATTTCCATCGGCTGTACTTGCGCCGTTAAAAATACCACCTAACCCAGTTGTCGTAAACGGATTTATTATAGTAGAGACAGGTCCGATTGTATCATCCTTTGGTAGATTGGCCCATGATTCATAGTTTCCATATGCTGTATAGAAAGAAAAACCGGGGAACTCGGAAAGTTCTGCCGGTGAAGTTATGATCACGTCGATTCCATCATACATTGTTCCATTAGTTACAGCGTTTAACATAGAATGGGGCACTGTATCAGTTTTTTCACTTAAGGGATTTGTCCAGGTTGTGTCCTGAGCGGCAAGTCCCAAAGTCATAACTGACAAAGCAGTTAAGATAAGCAATAATTTTTTCACTTAAAATCTCCTTAGAAATAAATAATTTTTTCCTTATAAATATCGTTCATTTTTTTATAAATGCAATAGGAAATATTCCTATTTTTTCCTGTAAAAAATGGATTCGGCACTTTTTAGAGGTTTTTTTTACGAAAATATCTATAATATTAAGAAAAGGAATAAACAATATGAAAAAAACAATCAAATTACTGAATCTCCTTCTCTTGGCAGGACTTCTCACCTCATGTCTTTCCAGCGGAGTCGATATTGTGGTCAATAAAGACGGCAGCGGAGAGATTATCCAGACTTTCCAGATTCAAAAGGAATACATGGCCTTTATGAATCAGGGAGAAACCCAGACTGATCCCAATATGATCGACAGGCAGGCCCTGTCCAATATGGCGGCCTCTATGGGAGAAGGTGTGACTTTGAAAAAAGTCGAACCGGCTGATGCGGCATCACCCTATGGGGGATACAAGGCTTATTTTGTCTTCTCTGACATATCAAAGGTCAGGACCCCCTCCAGTCCCATGACGACTCCGGGAGAGTTGACAGACAGCTCAGACTGGATCAGCTTTGCCTTTAAAAAAGGGGGGACATCGACTCTGACAGTCATGACAACCGGCAGTGACCAGATGGATGATTCAGATGAAATGGAGATGACAGAGGAGACCACATCTGAAGAGGATGAAGGCATGAAAGAACAGATGAAAGAGATCTATAAAACCATGCACTTCTGGGTTAAAATCCGGGTTAACGGAAACATCAGTAATACTAATGCCCTCTATTCCGACCAGTCGGAAGTGGTAATGATGGATATGAACTTCGAAAAAATTGTGGAGAATGATTCCCTGTTCTCTCATTTAACAGCCAGTGCCAATGCGGATCTGGAAGATGTAAGAGATGAACTTGAAAAAGTGGGAGTGAGGATCGATGATCAGGAGAAAATTGAAATTTCCTTCCGATGATTACTCTCCTCTAATGGTGAAAAACTCATTCAGGCGCATAACCGTGAATAATTCCAGCAGATCAGACGAAAGATTAATGAGAACCAGATGAGAATCTCTGGCGGATAATGTATTGTGGGTTGAAACCAGAAGCCCGATTCCCATGGAGTCGATCATATCAATGTCCCGGAAATTCATTATAATTTCCGGGACATTTTCCGACAGGAGCTTCTTTAAGGTATTTCGCAGGATTTCCACGGAATTCGAGACAAGGTTATCGGTAAACCTGATCTCTACTGATTCTTTATTCTTCTCGATTATAAAATTACTCATACTATTTTTGTTGCTCCTGTTACTTTTACCCTATTGAAGAATATATCATAAATGAAAAAAAAGCTAAAGGTTCTATCATTTCGTTGACCCCAAATTACATAAATTGGTATAAAAGACCATGGAACAGATAGAAAATGTACTGGCACAACGGTACGCATCGAAATCGATGAAAGAGATATGGTCCCCGGAAGGACGTATACTGATGGAGAGGGATCTCTGGATCTCTGTGTTAAAAGCTCAGAAAGAACTGGGACTGCCTATTGATGATGATGTGATTTCATCCTATGAGAAAGTTAAAAACCATGTGGATCTTCAATCCATTAAAAACAGGGAAAAACTCACACGACACGATGTGAAATCGAGAATTGAAGAATTCTGTGATCTAGCGGGATACGAGCACATTCACAAGGGGATGACAAGCCGTGACCTGACAGAAAATGTCGAGCAGCTTCAGGTCTACAAAAGTCTTCAGCTTATAAGATCGAAAGCGGTGACAGCCCTCATCAGATTATCGGAAAAAGCCGATTTCTATCGGAGCCAGATTATTACAGCCAGAACCCATAATGTGGCGGCACAGCCCACAACTTTCGGCAAACGGATAGCCATGTTCGGACAGGAACTCCTCCTGGCCATAGAAAATCTTGACCGGGTCGTAGAAAACTACCCGGTCAGAGGAATTAAAGGTGCCGTGGGAACACAGCTGGATCAGCTGACCCTGTTTGACGGCGATACGGCTAAAGCCAATGAACTGGAGGAGAAAATTATCCGCCATCTGGGTATAAGCCGGAGCATAAATGCCGTGGGACAGGTTTACCCCAGAAGTCTCGATCATCAGGTGGTAAGTGCCTTGTACCAGCTGAGCAGCGGCCCATCAAGTTTTGCCAAAACACTTAGAATTATGGCTGGAAATGAAACCGCCAGTGAAGGTTTTGCCAAAGGACAGGTCGGTTCATCCGCCATGCCTCATAAAATGAACAGCCGTTCCTGCGAGAGAGTCAACGGTTTTCACCTGATTATAAATGGCTATATGAATATGGTCGCCGGACTGGCAGGAGACCAGTGGAATGAAGGAGATGTTTCCTGTTCTGTGGTCAGAAGGGTGGCCCTACCCGACAGTTTCTACGCCATTGACGGTCTTTTTGAAACTTTCCTGACAATTCTCGAGCAGATGACCACATTCCCCGCGGTAATAGACAGAGAAAATACCTATTACTTCCCCTTCCTCTCGACGACGACCATTATGATGGAAGCAGTCAAAAAAGGTGCCGGAAGAGAAACAGCTCATGAAGCGATTAAAGAACACGCTGTAGCCACCGTTCACGATCTGCGCCATGGAAAAATCAGCACGAACAACCTGCTCGATCGACTGGCTGCCGACAAAAGACTGGGACTCTCGATGGAAGAGATGAAAGCTATTCTTTCCAGAGGAGAAGAACTGGTCGGCGCCGCATCAGCCCAGATAGACATATTCCGCAGTGAAGCCGAATCGTGGAAAAATAAATTTCCCGAAGCAGCAGATTATAATCCCGGGGATATATTGTAAATGGCAGGGGACGGTCGCGACCGTCCCCTGCCTTAGTCTGGTTCGGAGGATTAAACCAAAACTCCTATGAAAGGTTCTCGTGCCTTAGTCTGGTTTGGAGGAAAAAGAAGTTCTTTTGAAAGGTAAATCCGGGTACTTCAGGTTCGATCCTGCGAGTCTCGGATCTCATGAGTCTCGGGTCTCATATCTTTCAAAAAGGGAAATCGTTCCCGTACAAAGGCGGTTTCTCTTTCATCAATTTCCACCATTATCAGTTCATCGTTTTTGTAGAAAGGAGAGATCTCTTTTCCCAGAGGATCAATAACTTTTGACTGACCATTGTACTCCAGTCCGTATCCATCAATACCTGTACGATTGACGGCTACGACAAAGCACTGATTTTCTATGGCTCTGGCTTTAACTAATGTATTCCAGTGCTCTATCCGTTCCTCCGGCCAATTGGCAATAATATACATGACAGAGACCAATGGTGATACTTTTCTGAATAATTCGGGGAATCTTAAATCATAACAAATGAATACAGAGGAACTTACTTCATTGAGATCAAATATAAGCTGATTATCGCCTGAGCGATATTTTTTATCTTCACCGGAATAGGAAAAACTGTAATTCTTGGTGTAATGCCCAAGGACTTCTCCATCAGAATTAATCACATAAGCTCTGTTTTCATAGGAATTTTCAACTTTTTCAGCCATACCGGCAATTATGGCGATTCCTCTGTTGCCCCCTATTTTTTTTAACCTGTCCAATAAAAATCCATTGGTTTTTTCAGCTATGGCAGCATTATTCATGGAGAATCCCGTAGAAAACATTTCAGGAAAAACAGCCATATCACAATCCTCATCACAGGC
>JAEINM010000307.1 GCA_016342385.1 Spirochaetaceae bacterium
CCAGATGCCAAAATCTGAATATTCTGGGATAATTCATCAATAAGCATTTTACTGTTTTCAAGTTCACTGTTATAAAGAAGATTATTTTCACTCAATTCTTTCGATAAGTTTGAGATTCTCATTCCCATGATTATGAAAATTAATATGAGAGAGATAACTGCAGCTGCTGCTGAAATTAAGAATAATTTCCTGGTCATTAATGTTTAAAACTCCGTTGTCCCGTAAATACCATAGTAGCCTGAACCTCATTACAGGCTTCAATACATTCAAAATCCCGTATAGATCCCCCCGGTTGTACAACAGCTGTAACACCTTCTTTTAATCCGATATCTATACCATCACGAAAAGGGAAAAAGGCATCTGAAACCATAACGCTTCCTTTGAGCCCGCCATTAACAGCATTAACTTCCTCTTCAATTTCCCTAATTAAATCAGGATCTGTCATTGATGTCCACGGTGTATTGTATTTTGTCCAGGAAATTCTGTCCTTCATATTCCTATAGGCTTTATCTCTGGCAATGGTGGCGACACCGACCCGGTCCTGCTCTCCAGTTCCTATGGCTACTGTCATCCCGTTTTTGACATAGAGAACAGAATTGGAAGTTACTCCCGATTCTACCAGCCAGCCGAATAACATATCATCGTATTCAGCATCAGTTGGGTCCCTTTCTACTTTGTATTCCACAGCTTTCCGTGTTGTTACGGCTTTGAGAAAATCACTTTTTTTCAATGTCTCGGGGATATAGGACCACTGAACTATAACTCCCCCATCCATCATAGATTTGAAATCCAGAACAGGTTCACCGATAAAAGTCTCCAGCTTCGTCATGTTTTCAATTTTCATAACCCTGAGATTTTTCTTTGTTCTGAACAATTCCAGGGCACCCTCTTCATATTCGGGAGCAATTATCACTTCGTGATAATTCTCTACCATTTTTTCTGCTGTTTTAACATCAACTTTCCTATTAATGGCCACAGCACCACCAAAAGCGGCTATTCGGTCAGCCAACAGAGCGTTGGTATAGGCCGTTTCATTGTTATCCGCTTTAGCCACACCACAGGGATTATTGTGCTTGATAATGACACAACAGGGTGAATGGGAAAAATACTTGAGAATATTCAGAGCGGCATCGGCATCGGCAATATTGGTTTTTCCCGGATGTTTTCCCGATTGAATCAGTTCTATATCAGAAGCCAGATATCTTCCGGTCTCCAGAAGCCTGACTCCTCCCAGAATCAGATTTCCATTAATCGGCCTGTATAGAGCAGCCGGCTGCCCGGGATTTTCTCCATATCGCAGACCTTTCTTCTCACCATCGATGTCCCAGTGTACTTTTTCATAAACCAGAGTCTGCTTTTCCCCATTTTCAATAAAGGAAATCTCCATTTGAGGAGTAAAACTATCTTCGACTATTGTACTGTAAGATTTCTTTAAATCCGCCATTATTTCTCTCCTCCTGTATAACAGGTTTTCATATCTTCAATAGCTGCTTTTCTGAAAAAATCAGAAATATTTTTATCATATTCCGCTGTATGACTAAATGTTTTTTCCGCCATGGCAAATCTGGTTTCCAGGGATATTTTACCTTTATTATTCTTTAACTCTTCAATTATTTTTTCATAATCTGACGGGTCACAAACTGACAAAACTCTCAGGAAATTCTTTGCAGAAGCCCTCAGCATTGAGGGACCACCAATATCTATATTTGTTCGCCCCATCTCTACGGTACAATCAGGAGACTTCACTGTTTCCCGAAAGGGGTACAAATTGACTGCAACCAGATCAAAATTAATGGCACCGATTCTTTCCAGATCTTTCTGATGTGCTTCATTATAAGTTTCACTGAGAAGACCCATGTAGATTTTAAAATCCAGAGTCTTAACAAGCCCCCCCTGCATCTCCGGCTGTCCTGTATAATCTGAAACCTGAATGAGGTTATCCGTGCCTATGAGTTCTTTAATCGAACTATAAGTACCGCCGGTTGAGTAAAAAGTCATTTTGCTGTTAATTGCTAATAATGATTTTACAAATGTCTCAAGTCCCTCTTTGTTCGACAGACTTATTAACACTTTTTCTATTTTGATCTGCTGATCAACTCTGCTGACAATATTTAGAGCCATTTCATTCTCCTGTTTAATTCTCCTGGGATTTATAGGTACACGCCCAAAAAGTAGGGACAGGTCGCGACCTGTCCCTACTTTTTTATTTGATTGTATTCTGCGCTGACTTGACAGTATTAAACAATAACATTGTAATTGTCATTGGCCCGACTCCACCGGGAACCGGTGTTATTTTTCTCACTTTGTCCTTTAATGACTCAAAATCGGCATCTCCGATAAGCCTGTATCCTCTTTCACGACTGGAATCCACCACGCGATTAATTCCCACATCGATAACAACAACATCTTCTTTAACCATATCAGAGGTCAATGTATTGGGAAATCCGGAAGCGACAATTATGATGTCGGCATTTTTGGTATGAGCCAGAAGATCTTCTTTCCGGGTTCTTGTGTGACAGACTGTTACTGTGGAATTCCCCGGTTTATCTTTTCTCATGAGAAGATTGGCAACCGGCTTTCCTACAATATTACTTCTACCGATGACAACGACCTCGGCGCCTTCTGTTTTTACGTCATAGCGTTCAAGAAGTTTAAGACATCCATGGGGTGTACAGGGAAGGAATGTGTCCTGACCGAGAATCATTTTTCCGACACTTACGGGATGGAATCCATCAACATCCTTATGCGGGTTTATGGCATTGATGATTCTATTTTCATCAATATGCTTCGGCAGAGGAAGCTGAACAAGAATGCCATGAATATTATCATCACTGTTCATTCTTTCAACATGTCTTAATAGATCCTCTTCTGAAACATCTTCGGGCAATCTTGTATCATCAGAAAATATCCCTATTTTTTCACAGGCCTTTTCCTTTGAAGTCACATAACTTTTACTGGCGGGATTATCTCCCACCAGAATAACACCCAGACCGGGAATAATGCCCTTATCTCTTAATTTGGAAACCTGTTCCTTAAGCTCGGCCTTCATCTCCTGGGCGAGCAACTTTCCATCTATCAGTTCAGCTGCCATATACACCTCATTTATCTATTTATTAATATCATTTAATCACTATTTTATTGGAAAGTCATAAGAATGTATCCGGTTTTTTTTAAAAAAAATCAAAATACCTCTTTTTTGTAACTTTATTGATGATTAATGGTTACTATGATAATATCACATAAATTATTATTGAGAGAGGATCAATTTGACAGACAGAAAAAAGCTGGTTTTTACGGCTTTACTATTTATAATATTGTGTATGGTTCCGCTTTATGCACAGAACTCAGACAATGAAGAACCTGAAGAAATGCAGAAAGTGGATCTCTATACTCTGGGAGACCAGTGTTTTTCCATAAATGCCGGATTGTTCATTCCCTTATTTTTTATGGATTTCTCCCCTGAAGATGGCAGTAGTGCTGTTGCTTCAACCAATCTGACTCTGGGTGGAACAGGATCTCTTGCCTATGAGGCTTATTTAAGTAACCATATAAAACTAGGCCTGGAAATTGGAGGGATGTTTGCCTACAGCCCCAATATGAATCCTTTTTTTATGGTTCCCATTACTGCGAAATTCGGTTATGAGTTTCATTTTGGTCAGTTCTCCCTCCCCATCTACATAGGAACGGGAATAAATATTATAACCTATAAAGATTTAACCAATGTTCAGTTTCTTATGAAGCCGGGAATCTCCCTGTATTACAACTATAACAGTAACTGGTCTTTCGGCGGTAATCTTGTCTGGTGGGTAGCTCCGGAAATTATTCCCTCTTCCAGCAGCCAGAACCGAGTCGGAAATTTTCTTGATGTAACCATTTCGGCTCAATACCATTTTTAGATTTTAAAGGATTATTCAGTGAACAAAATTATCAGATTATCTTATATATTCATGGTTATGCTCCTAATGACTACCTGTTCCAACACGGGGATATTTCTCTCCCTTGAAAATGAAGAGGAAATTAAAGAAAGCAACAACCTGAATAACAGTGCCAATATCAGCAATATGGTTATAGCGGGAGATTTTTATATAGGAAATGGAGGACCTTCCATTTTCTACAGAAGTACGAATACCAGTACGACTGACAGTAAAATTGATGACTGGAGTACCCTGCTAGTACCGGAGACATCTTTTGAAAATCCATCTGTCTATTTCAGCAGGACGACTTCAACCACATCCATGGTACTGCTCAATGGCGATTTATACATATCCAGAATTTCATTTGACGGTTCATCAGTTATTTCCGGGATTTACCGACTTCCCAATGCCGATACCATTGATATATCAGCTCTGACAGCCGCCAGCTGGGAAAAAATTATTGAGGTGACTACAGAAAAAGCATCGTCATCCTTCAATTCAAATGTTTTCAGATTGTTTGAAGCACAATCAAGTTTATACATAAATCATTTGACCTATTTCTATTCCGGCAGTGATGATCAGACAGCGTCTATCAGTTCTTCTGCCCTCTATGTGACAACCACTCCGGAAACTATCGCCGATAACCTGGCCAATGCAACAGCCATTGATATCAGCAGCTTTTTTTCAGAATTATCAAACCCTGTCGAGGTGGCGAAAATAACCACCAGCGGGACAAATTACTGGATGATCATCAATAGTGATACTAGTACTGATGGAAGTGATCCCACTTTGAATAAAGTTTTGCGATCTACAGACAGTACGACATTCACAGAAGTAACAGCAATACCGGATGCAAGATATGTGGATATCTATGAGTACAAAACTAATCCCGATGTATTACTGGTATCCAATACAAGCGGTTCCTTATACATATCGATTAATGCTGACTCAGCACCAACATCAGCAGATCTGGTCTTTACAGAACTGGCTAATGAATCGGTCTTTTTAAATGGCTTTGAAGATATCGGTGCTCTTGTACCAGATAATGTGATTGTTGGTACATCGGCCACCTATGATGATGGTTCGATTGACGGTGAAGGCTACTATCAGCTCGATCTGTCAGACCTCTCAAATATTACCTGGAGTGTTGATAATTTTTCTCATTACAATAATTACTTCAGTAGTGAACTCTCAACAGCATCTATAAATGGATTTTTATTTGATAGCGCCAAATCCAGATTATTTGCCTATACAAGATCAATGGGTCTTTGGATGAATATTCTACCGGATAATAAAACGGAACGAGAATGGAGCAGAGAATAATCTGCTAGGGAAATAAAAGAGCCGCTGAATCAGCGGCTTTTTTTTTTCTGAAAATTATCACTTAATAATTTT
>JAEINM010000308.1 GCA_016342385.1 Spirochaetaceae bacterium
GGCAGCAGACCGGCGAGTTTGTCGCCAGAAAAGGACCTGTTTTTACTAATATTGTTCTTGCAGATGAAATAAATAGAGCTCCGGCCAAAGTTCAGGCGGCACTACTTGAATCCATGGCGGAGAAGCAGGTTACCATAGGTGATAATACATACAAACTTCCCGATCCTTTTTTTGTTCTGGCAACACAAAATCCCATTGAACAGGAGGGAACATACCAGTTACCCGAAGCTCAGCTTGACCGTTTTGTTATGAAACTGCGAATCAACTATCCCTCTGCCGGAGAGGAACTTGAGATCCTCAAGAGAATGGGAAGTGAAAAAGAGATAAAAATAAGCCGGGTTTTAAATACCATCACTTTAGGCCAGCTGCGCAAAGCGGCAGAATCCATTACAGTTGATGAGAGAATCGAAAAATACATTGTGTCCATTGTCACGGCGTCGAGGGCCGTTGATCAGAAACATCTTTCTTTTGTCCGGTATATTGAATATGGAGCCTCTCCCCGTGCGACAATCTATCTTTTCCGTTGTGCCCGTGTCAAAGCTCTGTTTGAGGGAAGAACCTTTGTTCTGCCCGAAGATGTTAAGGCTGTGGCTTTTGATGTTCTGAGGCACCGCATTGTCCTTTCTTACGAGGCACAGGCTGAAGAACTGTCAACTGATGATGTTATCCGGGATATTCTATCGGCGGTTTCTGTTCCGTGATGGATAACCAGGACCTGTCAAAACGGGTCAGGAAGCTGCATTTAATATCGGGAAAACTCGTTGAAAGCTTTTTTGCGGGAAATTACCGTTCGGTTTTCAAGGGGCCGGGATTGGAATTTGATGAGGTCCGGGAATATATCGCCGGAGATGACACCCGGTTCATAGACTGGAATGTCTCATCCCGCATGGGGACTCCCTATACAAAAACTTTTCGCGAAGAGCGCGAGGTTGTCCTTCAGGTATTAATTGATATTTCAGCGTCTCTTTCAACAGGAGCCGGATCTGTCAGTAAACAGGATACAGCCGGTATGATCTTTGCCTTACTCGCTTTTGCTGCAGTCGCGAATAACGACCGTGTCGGGTCTCTTCTCTTTTCTGATCGTATTGAAAAATCGGTACAACCCATGAAGGGGAAAAAACATGTTTTGAAGCAGATTTCAACAGTTCTTTCAGCAGAGGCGGAAGGGAAGGGTTCAGATTTATCTCTGGCTTTTCGCTCAACAGCAGAAAGCATGAAAAGACGGGGGATCTGCGTTATTCTATCAGATTTCCGTTCTTCCGGGTACTGGAGTGAATTAACAGTCCTTTCGAGAAAGCATGATGTCATTGCCATTAGAATTACCGATCCCGTGGATAGACAGTACCCTGTAAGTGGATTGATAGAACTGCAGGATCCTGAAACAGGAGAATCTATTCTCGGATTCGGAAGATCGCAGAAATTCCGTGAGGAATATGCCGAGTTCTGGGAAGTAGAACGGTTGAACTGGTTAAACGGCTGTCGGAGAATCGGTGTGGATACTCTGGAAATTAGTACTGAAGATGATGTTGCCGTTAAATTAATGGAATATTTCAACAGGAGAAATAAAAGGCGATGAGAAAATATATCACTTTATCACTCCTCATCTTTCTTCTTCCGTCAGTATTGAAGGCTCAGGTGGAAGTTAAACGGGCTGTGTTTATTCCTCCTGAATATTATATGGGGGACCCTGTTGAATTAAGGATTCAGATAAAACTGGATGATTATGAACAGCTGAATGTTCCTGATGATTTTGAAACCTATGAGTGGGTGGAAATTAAAGATGTAAAAGTTTTTCAGAAAGATCGTGAAGCCGAGTTAATTGTTCAATTCACCAGTTTCAGTCCTGGTACTAGAGCTCTCCCAGACCTGGATTTCGGACCCTATGTTCTTAGAGATTTTAAAATCTATACCAATTCTCTTGTCGAGGAAGGGGAGAATGATCTTAAAGACATTCGTGCACAGGTCATGATTCCCGGATCCAGACTGTATTTTTTTCTATTGACTCTTGCAGCGTTTATTCTCCCTTATATGGTGTACTTTTCAGCAAAAATCCTTATTAGATATACAATCCTGCTGGCAAGGAAATATCATTCCGCCAGACCTTATCGAACTTTGAACCGTATACTGAAGAAGCTGGACACTACTCTGGAGAAAATTTCAGTCAGGGACTTTTTTATTACTCTTTCTGATTCTCTGCGGGTTTATCTGACAGCAAGAACGGGATTTGACTGTAAGTCGGCTACGACCAGTGAAATATCTTCTCTTCATGGATTCGGCCTGGATCAGAAGCTCTGGGAACGTCTTGTCGCCGTTTTAAAAAGAGGCGATATGGTAAAATTCGGCGGGGAGATTCTTACGGTAAATCAGATGAAGGAAAATCTAGATTTTGTTTCATCTCTCTGTTTCGAAATAGAGAAAAGGGAGGATCTCCATGTTGACATTTGAAACTCCCCAATACCTCCTTTTACTCCTCTTATTACCACCGGCAATTTACTTCCGTCATTTTCGCAGGAATAAGGGCGCTATACTTTCTTTTCCCTTTAAGGTATGGAAAGGTTCGGGATTTTATCCCAGACAGTTTTTTATAAAGAGTATTCTCTTTGTGCTGGCCTTGTTTTTCTGGATTGGAATCGTTCTGTTTGTTCTCGTTCTGGGGGGGCCGTCTTTGAGCAGGCATGAAAAACTTTATCTCTCTAGAGGTGTTGATATCATGATTGTCTTTGATCAGTCACCCAGTATGGCGGGAAAAGATTTTCCTCCTGTCAACCGATTTGAAACAGCTAGAGAAATGACCCGGCATTTTATTAATGGAAGAGAAAATGATCCCATCGGTATTGTCAGTTTCGGTACCGAAGCCGTTTTGAGAGTTCCTCCCACTCTGGATTACAATCTGCTGAAGCAGAGGCTCAACAGTTTGAAGATTATGGAAATGGGAGACGGAACAGCTATAGGGATGGGCCTGGCTGTTGCAGCTCTCCATCTTTCTCATAGTAAAGCCGATGAAAAAATAATTATCCTTCTGACTGATGGAGAGAATAATTCCGGCGAGATACAGCCTGAAACTTCTGCCTCTATAGCTCAGAAACTGGGAATAAGGATTTATAGTATCGGGATAGGACAAAGTGGAGAAATCGCTGCGGAATTTACCGATCCCGATACGGGATCGGTCTATTCGGCAACCCTTCAAAGTAAATTCGATGAACAGTTGCTGAGAAGGATCGCAGAGGAGTCGGGAGGGCGGTATTTTCATGCTGTGAGTCCGGGAACCCTTGAGGTGGTCTTTCAAACAATAGACTCTCTGGAATCAATAGAGCGTCTGGTAAAAATGCAGGTTGTCTTTGAACCTCTTCATTATTTGTTCATTCTCGTAGGCTTTATTCTTATATTAATAGAATTTATTGTCAGAAAAGCTGTTTTCAGGGAGATCCTGTGAAAATAAATAATCCCGAAGCGATTTATCTACTATTCTTATTAATTCCCCTTTTTATCTCGGCAACTTTACGGTACAGGTCGGGAAGCCGTCAGTTGCTGAGGCTTGGAGGAAAATGGAGAAAGAAAAAAATTCTCGATCTTTATCTTGTAAAATTCTTTTTTTCAACAGCTATGCTGGCGCTTTTTATCGTTGCAGTAACCCTTTCTCTTATGGGAATCGTCTGGGGACAAAAACCGGTACACGAAGAAAAAAAAGGGATTGATGTTGCTTTTGTTCTGGATATTTCGAGAAGTATGCTCGCTGAAGATCTCTATCCTTCCCGTCTCGATAAAGCTGTTGATCTGGTGCGGACCACTATTAAAAATCTAAAAGGAAGCCGGTTCAGTATCACTGTTTTTAAAGGATCGGCGGTTGTAGCTGTTCCTCTGACAGAAGATATTGTTTCAATCGAATCATTTCTCAATAATGTCAACCCTTCCATGCTGAGCAGTAAGGGGACCAATCCCGAAATTGGTCTCATTCGCGCGATCAATTCATTTCCTCCCGGCATTGGCCATAATGGTGCCATTATTCTTATCAGCGATGGAGATGAGCTGGAGGGAAATCTTATGAATGGAGCCGATTTGGCGGCGTCTAGAAATATTCCTGTCTTTACTATAGGAGCCGGAAATGTAGAGGGGATTCCCATCATATTACCCGATGGAACTGTGATTAAGGATTTGACGGGAAATACTGTTATTTCCGCTCTCGATGACATGTCTTTGAAAAAAGCATCGGAGAGAAGCGGCGGAGAGTATTTTGATTTATCATCCCCCTCCGCAGCGGTTAATCTTTTGGATTCTGTCCGTGCCATCAATGAATTTTCCGATAGAAAAGGGATAAGGTTCAGAAATATTGAACATTACCGGTTTTTTATAATAATGGCACTGATATTTATTTTTCTGAATTTTTTTATCAGGGGGGTTAAATGGAAAAAAGACTTCTGAAGGTCCTAATTCTTTTATCAGCTGTTCTTTCTTTCGCTTCCTGTAAAGCTATGGAACCCGGTTTATCTGTTCTTGTAGGGAATTATTCTTATCAGATTGGAGAATTTCAACAGGCCACTGTCCACTATGTCAAAGGATTGGAAAGTCAGCGATTTAAAGAGTGGATCTACTATAATATGGGAAATGTATATTTTTCTCTTGGAGAAGGAGGTGCGGCTCTGGATGTCTGGGACAATGTGGACTCGGCAGTGGAGCCGGATCTTAGGCATAAACTGAATTTTAATAAAGGTGTTCTATACTATCAACTGGGAAAATATAGTGAAGCCTATCAGATGTTTAAGGAAGCTCTTAAGGCAGATCCTTCGAGTCTTGATGCAAAGATTAACCTGGAACTCACGTTGGGTAAACTTGCTGCCCCCGCAGTAGACAGAGGAGCCGAGAGCTCAAATGACGGAGACCGGGTTAATCCTGTTGAAACAGAGCGGATACTTGAATACATTAGAAGAAAGGAGGGTGAGCTGTGGTTTTCTTCGGAAAAAGAAACCTTGTACGATCAGGAAGACTGGTAGTTTTCCTTTTATTCATTCTTCAGTCCCACCATTTATTCTCACAGGAAGAGCCTCGTACTACTGTGGAGATCTCTCCTGAAAAAATTATTGTCGGTCAGCGGTTTGATGTTACGATTTTTGCAGACTTTTCATCATATAATAATGTCATTATAAAAGAACCGCGGTTACCTGAGGGAATTTCTCTGGTCGGTGGTCCCTATAAAAGTGCTCAGACTATTAGAGTCGGAGACCAGGATAATTTTCAATATATTAAGAAAACCAGGATTTTCTATAAGTTTAAAGTTTCAAAATCGGGTATTTATTC
>JAEINM010000309.1 GCA_016342385.1 Spirochaetaceae bacterium
TAAAATCTTTTTTTCTTTCTATATTTTTCAACCTGGTAACAGCCTCATCATTTCTGAGGATTCCCGACAGCTTTGATAAGATTCTTAAGTGAACGACTTCACTATCAGATAAAATCAGAAAGAATATATGGGTCGGGTTACCATCGGTGGAATCGTAATCTATACCATTTTTAGAAATACCGATAACAATTTTGGGTTCGTTGATAATTTCAGTAGATGGTCTTCTCAGGTGGGGAAGGGCTATACCGTTTCCAATAGCTGTCGATGTGAGTTCTTCTCTTTCAATCAGTTTTTTTATAAGGTAATTTTTATCGGAAATCAGTTTGTTCTCAATTGCTTTATCGGCCAGTTCTGTCAGTATACCTATTTTTGACTGGGACTGAAGATTCATAATGATCGACTTTTCATCGATCAGTCTGGATAGGGGAACTATGTCGTATTCTTTTTCAATAAGCCTTGATAAATCATTCTTGGGAATGACTTCCATTCTGCTTCTGAGCCAGTCGTCAATCATATTTCTGGAGAATCTCCACTGATTCGCTATTTTTGTACAGGGGATTTCGGAATTCCGGATCATTTTCTGTAGAGTCTTTTCAGAAAGTTTTAAATAAGCAGATAATTCTGTCATGGTTAGAATTGTATCCATC
This sequence comes from Spirochaetaceae bacterium, assembly GCA_016342385.1. GTDB lineage: Bacteria > Spirochaetota > Spirochaetia > DSM-2461 > DSM-2461 > Spirochaeta_F. The sequence goes on from JAEINM010000309.1 coordinate 648, forward strand.
ACATCTCCTAATTCTTCTTATTTTCTACTATTTACCGTTATATTCCTCTATATTCCCTTTGTCAACCTTTAAGAAGATCACTTTTTCAAAAAACAACAAATAAAAAAAACCGCCTTTTCAGGCGGTGATGGATTTTTTTTTCTATAGGAATCATTCGGGAATAGCAATCAGCTTCCATTCCCCTTCAATCTGCTTACACATGAGAAGCGAGACTCGCAGCTTCGAACCAGACACAAAAGGATTTACCCTTCATACAAAGTCTCATATACATTCTTCGAACCAGACACAAAAGGATTTACCCTTCATACAAAGTCTCATATACATTCTTCGAACCAGACACAAAAGGATTTACCCTTTATTAGAGTAAAGATCATTCGGGAATAGCAATCAGCTTCCATTCCCCTTCAATCTGCTTACACATAAACACAAGCAATTCGTCTTCAAGAATCGCCTCTTTTCCCTCTTTCAGCGCAGAACCATGATAGAGATAAGTATTTCTATCGGGCCTCCAGCGTCTGGAATCTCCTGTCCACTGAGGGAATATTTCACTATACTCTCTGTATCCATAGATTTTTGTTTCATAATTTTCTGTATAATCGGAAAGAGATAATCCGCTGTAGTTGTTTCCCGGAGGAGTCACTCTGAACTTGGAATCACCAATACCTGTTTCCAGGGAATAAACCGTATCGCTGAGACTGCTGTAGAATGCCGGTAGATCTCCATTCAAGCTGCTATTGATAAATCTCAGAGCAAAACTCAAAGCCTGATCTGAATCTGGTATTCTTTTTTCCAGTGTTCTGTTTTTATCTGAAGGTTCGGGGTTAACAGCTTTTATCTCCGGAATGACATTCAGGGAAGCTCTCTGTATGATAGATTCTATTTTTTCTTCAGCTTTAATTTCTTTTATATCCCAGGCTTCCAACTCGATTTTATATATCATTCCGGGGCTGGATGAACCGGGAGGCGCTATTAAGCGAACACTAGACACACTCTGGTCTCCCAGAAGAGGTTCATGTCCTTCAAAATCTGTCTGAAACCAGTTGCTGTAACTTTCTTTCCATCCCCTACGGCCTTCAGACCATGGCAATGTGAATATGGGTATTTTTACACCATCAGTTCTCAGTTTTATCTGAACAGTGCTCTGTCCGGCTACAGTGTCGTCAGAATAGGAACTTTTCACTCTCCATCTTCTCACAACACCATTTTCGGGTTTTTTAAGACTGTTGATTTCCACAGTGTTTATGCTTGTTAAATCCAGCCAGTCATTATCACTGTTTATATGAAAAGGTACATCATTTTCATTTCCATAGAGAAGGGTAGTGAAAACCAGAGTCTCTTCCGATATCTCTTCTGATGTATTATCAGCCCAAGCTGATAAAGTGTTTAAAAATAAACCGATAAGTAAAGTCAATGCATATTTTTTCATAGTTGATCTCATGCTTTACTTATCGGCTGTGGAGAAAAATCCTTAATGGAATTTCCTATTCTTATCAGGCTGTTTCCTCGTCGCCCCTTGCCATTAATATCTTCCCGGTTCTGACAATTTCGAGAACCTGGTATGGTTGAAACATTTTGCGGACAGCATCGATTTTTGAGGACTTACCGGTAATCTGGAAAGTCATTGTATTATCGCTTATATCCACGTTCCTACATTTAAAAGCATCGGCAATCTGAAGAATCTCTGTCCGGTTTTCACTGTTGCAATTTACCTTCAGCAGAGCCAGCTCTTTTTGAATGACATCACTTCCGGAATAGTCCTTTGCATGGACAACATCAATCAGTTTATTCAGCTGATTGAGCATCAGATGAAGTGTTTTGGCCTCTCCTGTGGCAACAATATTCATTCTCGAATACCTTGGATCTTTTGATTCAGAGACAACAAGACTGTCTATATTAAAAGCTCTTCTTGTAAAAACCAGAGCGATTCGGATTAATGCTCCCGGTCTGTTACAGACCAATAAACTTAATGTATGTTGTGAGTTTTTCATCAGGTACTTCCCTCCGGTTTATCAAGTTTAGTTTTTGGCGGTTCAAGTAGCATGAAATCCAGAGTGGCACCAGCGGGAACCATTGGGAAAACATCATCCTGTTGAGCCACTTCCGCATCTATGATGCAGGGGCCGTCATTGTATTCAAGAGCTGCCGTCAGAACCTTTTTCACATCGGCACTTCTTTTCAGTCTGAATCCCTTACAACCATAAGCGGAAGCCAGTCTGACAAAATCGGGATTTCCTACAAGATCGACTCCTGAAAGCCTATTGTCATAAAACATACTCTGCCATTGCCGTACCATTCCCAGATAATTATTATTAATAAGAAGAATTTTTATAGGCAGTTTCAGGTTGAATGCTGTAGACAGTTCGCAGAGAGTCATTTGAAATCCGCCGTCTCCGACAACAGCTATGACTGTTTTATCTTGTGATGCCAATTGGGCTCCGATGGCCGCAGGAAAACCGTATCCCATTGTTCCGGCACCTCCCGATGATATCCAGTGATTCGGTTTTTCAATCTGGCAGAATTGGGCTGCCCACATCTGGTGCTGGCCTACATCTGTTGTGAAAATGGCCTTCCCCCTGGTCATTTTGCTTATTTCTTCTATGACATGCTGAGCTTTCAGTTTTCCTTCTTTTTTATATTTAAGAGGATAATCACGTTTCCATCGGGCCACTTGTTTAACCCAGTTTTCCGTATCACCTTTTTTTAGTTTACTGTACATCATATCGAGAACTTTTTTTGCATCTCCGATTATGGCACAGTCAACCTGAATGACTTTGTTGATTTCTGCCGGATCGATATCAATATGGATTTTCTGCGCATCGGGACAGAATTTATCGGGTTTGCCGGCAATTCTGTCATCCCATCTTGCTCCGACAGATATGATGAGATCACTATTTATTAAGGCTTTATTGGCATAAGCGGAACCATGCATTCCCGGCATACCCAGATTCAAATCATGAGTTTCCGGAAAAACCCCTTTTCCAAGGAGTGTATTGACAACAGGTATCTGCATTTTCTCAACAATTTCGGCAACTTCTTTTTCGGCTCGTGAAATCATTGCGCCATGGCCTATCATGAGAACCGGCTTACTGGCTCTAGATATCATTTGGGCTGCTTTTGCTATACTGTCTTTATTGATGACGGGATCTATAGTATATCCTGGTATTTCAAAGGTAATATCCGATTCCACTTCAATGACTGTACTGGATACATCTTTGGGAAGGTCAATAATGACTGGACCGGGGCGACCTGTGCAGGCAATATGAAAAGCTTCTTTTGTTATTCTCGGTAGATCAGCGGCATCTTTTACAAGGTATGAGTGTTTGACTAAGGGGAAAGTGATCCCCGAAATATCCGCTTCCTGAAAGGTATCAAGACCCAGGTTCCCCGTCGTCTGCTGTCCACAGATGACAACTATGGGAATTGAATCCATATGAGCTGTCAGTAGTCCTGTTATAGTGTTTGTGGCTCCAGGTCCTGAAGTCACCAGGACAACGCCGGGTTTTCCCGAGGCTCTTGCATATCCATCGGCCATATGGGCCGCACCCTGTTCATGTCTGGTCAGAACCAACTCTATGGGAGATTGTACAAGAGCATCAAACATGGGAATAGCAGCTCCGCCAGGCAGGCCGAAGATATAGTCCACACCGTGCTGATGAATGATATCAATCATGACTTCTGCAGCTGTTCTTTCATTGTTACTCATGATTCCCTCCTGAAAATTATTTATAATATTTTGTAACTATAGTTTGCTCTTTGTGGTAAGTCAAACAAAAATACTCATAAATAAGAATAAAAATAGTAAAAAAAAGCAAACTTTCAAAAAAAATGGTTAAAAATGATAAGTGATAAATGATGATGTGAAGAAAAAAGGCAAAAATAATGCAAATTATGTTCTTTGTTGTAGAAATTTTATCTATGTGTTTAAAAAAAAGGTTAATATGATTGGTGCTGTGTAATTTCTCTGATCATCTTATTATGTTCATCTGATCCAAGAATAGACATAATATCCTCTGCTCCCGGAATTTCATCCTTATACAGACCTCTTCTCAGTTTTACTTTCAGTATTCTGCGAACCGACTGATCAATCCTGTCTATTGAGAGTCTTCCCTGGTCCAATGCTGATCTTATGCCGTTAATTGCATCACCGATGCTGGCGGGCATAAGGATAATATCCACTCCAGCCACAAGTGCTTTCACAGCGGCTTCGTCGGGAGTCCAAAAGTTTTTGACAGCTCCCATATCCATGGCGTCAGTTATAATGAGCCCTTTGAATTTCAGCTCCCCCCGTAGAATATCTTTTAGAAAAACTGGAGACATTGTGGCCGGCATATCGCTTCCAGTGACCAGAGGTACTTTTATATGAGCTGTCATTATGGCATCAACCCCGGCTTCAATTCCCATTATAAAGGGTATGAATTCGACATGGAACAATCTTTCTCTGTTGAGATTGAGTATCACGTCGCCCTTATGACTGTCGGCGCTTGTATCGCCATGTCCGGGAAAGTGCTTCAGCACTGAAATCATCTGGGACTCTCTCATAGCTTCTGTTACGGCAGCCACCATTTCTCCTGCTTTCTGAGGATTA
>JAEINM010000310.1 GCA_016342385.1 Spirochaetaceae bacterium
AATTGTTATAATGGTAAGATATTTGTAAAGGAATTGCAGCTATCTTTCTGGTTGTTTTACCCTGGCGGATGTAATTTAGAACAGGAGATAGATATGACAATAATAGAGAAAAGTGTTGTTTCAATGCACTATAAATTAACAGATGAGTCGGGGCAGCTTCTCGATGAATCTCAGGACCAGCCATTAAAATATATCCATGGAACCAATTCTTTAATTCCGGGACTGGAAAAAGAACTGGATGGTAAAAAAGCGGGAGATCAGATTAAAGCAACAGTTCCTCCAGAAGAGGCATATGGACCGGTTATGCCCCAGTTGATTCAGAACCTGCCGAAAAGTACATTTCAGGGAGCTGAGAAAATTGAAGTGGGAATGGAGTTTGAAGCTTCCAATGAGAACAATGAGACCATGATTGTCAGGGTCGATGCAGTAAACGGTGAAGAAGTTACTATTAATGGAAATCATCCACTAGCAGGAAAAACACTGAATTTCGATGTAAAAGTTGTTGAAGTTCGAGAGGCATCTGAAGAGGAACTGAGTCATGGGCATGTGCATGGCGAAGGCGGCCATAACCACTAAAAATCTTTACAGATTTGGTCTTGTCTTTAATCTTTGCATCGACTTCTTCCTTAGAAAAACACAAGAGGGTGCTCAAGTACGGGAGTACTCTGCGCTCCCATTGTGTATTTCTGCCTCTAATCTGAAGCAAAAAAACATACTAATTATTAATAGTTTTTATATCACCCCGAAACCTTTTTTTCTATGAATTCCTCTTCCCGTGTATTATGTTTAGCTGGAGAAATTGTTGTGTTGCTTATTCAGGAGGAGAGAAAGATGAAAAAATATTTATTATTACATTATGGATTTCAGCATCCCACTCCGGAAATTATGGAAGCCTGGGGCAAGTGGTTTGAATCTATCTCAGATATAATGGTTGATCAAGGTGGTTTTAATGCTGGCCGGGAAATATCTCATGAAGGAACCAGAGAACTGCTTTGGGGGATGGGATCTATTACAGGTTATAATGTTATAAAAGCTGAAAATCTTGATGAGGCTGAAAAGATCGCCAAAAGCAATCCATTTATGGAGAGTATAAGAGTTTATGAAATAAGGAATGAATAGGTCTTCTGCCTATGAGGAAAATTTCTAAAAAGGGCAAGCGGGGATTTTATGCTTTATAGATTCTGTATTTGTGCAGCATGAGGTCGGGCTGATAGGATCGTTTTGTTTTTCTTAATCCTTCCATTCCCATATCCTGTTCCAGGTTGATAATCCGGGCATCTTTACAGAATTCCCTTACATAAGCCTGAAACATATACTGGTATATCCCTTTTTTTTCTGTGTCACCTTTCGCAAAATGAATGATATAAGAGGACTCTCCCGACGCTTCCCCCATAATAAAACCACAGGGTTCCCCGTCAGTCAGAAACAGTGCTCCCGAAAGTTGTAAGGTTTCAAAATGATTGAGAGCATCAATACATGAGAGATAATCGGATGAGCCCATTTCCTGCTCACTTCGTGATTGCCATAATTCGAGAAGTTCAATGATATGAGGTTTGTTGCAGTTATTAACGGGCCTTATTTCAGGCTCGTTATTGGCGAGGAACTGGTTGACCAGGTTTCTTTTTTTTGAGAGCTTTCTTCCCGGGTACTCAGCCAGTTTTTCTCTGTTGTAGATGTATTCTGAATCATCATCAAGGAACTCCCTTTTAAAATCAGATTCGGGAAATAAGCGGAGCCACTTTTCAGGAATGGGGAAGATGCAGTCATATTCCTCTAGGAGATCGATTAACATTTTGCTGTATTCTTCAGTGGAATTCTCCAGGTCTTCCAGGGGCATTATGTACCGTTCTTTATTGTAGCTCAGTCCTGAAATGTAATGGTTATTTCCAAAGCTGAGTACTCTATATTCATGTTTTTCTCTAAAAAGATATAAATTGGGAAAACAATATTCCGACAATGCTGTAGGGATCAGTTTTAATTTTTGCCCAATTGACGATGCGTGTTTCAGTTCCAGTTTTTCTTCAGTCATAGTCATAGCTCAGCGTTTCTCCAGAATTATTGTAAAATCGTTTTTCAGGTAATGCTCAACAATCTTTATACTTGTAAGGGAATTATCATTTAAGTCCTCTATCATTTTAATGACTTCATCGGGGTGGAAATAGTAATAAGTTTCATCTCTGTCCGGTGAGTGGTGATGTAACAGGTTAAACACGACATTTTCCTGTGCCAGCCTTAAAAACAATCTAATGGCATCTTTCAGGAAGTCATAATTATTCCCCATGTTGATATTGAAGATTCCTGAGGAATAGATGGTATCAAAGGAATTATCTTCAAAATGTTTCTCGGCAAAAATATCCATATGATGAAAATCAGCTTCGGGGTATTTTTTTCTGGCTTTTTCTATCATATGTTCAAGAATGTCTACTCCTGTATAGATAGGTTCTCCCTTATGGTCATTAAGGTGTTCCAGTAAATTGCCAAGACCGCATCCCACATCGAGAATTTTGTGACTATCCACTTCTATATGATCTGTTAAAATTTTGAATCTCTGGAACTGGGCTTCCTTGCTCTCCCAGCCTAAAATCTGGTAATCCGGCAGATCTTCATTAAGATGAGGTTCATAGTAGTTTTTTATTATATCAAGTTTCTTCATTATATTTCCTGTTGATTTGTCTAACTAATATAATCATTTTTTCTGAAATTTATATTTTTTATTTTAATGATAGAGCCAGCCAGGCTTTTATTATTATGAAAAATACAAAAGTTGTTGTCGAATGTAAAATAAATAGTTCACTTTATATAGAGATTTTATTATATTGTTGACCATACAGGAGCTTCTGATGGAAAAAATCTATCTCGATAATAACGCTACAACGAAAGTTGATCCTCTGGTAATGAAGAAAATGCTACCTTTTTTTGTCGAAAAATACGGCAACCCCAATTCTCTTCATGGCTTTGGAACTGAGACTCATCCCGCTATGGGAGAAGCTTTAAATAGTTTGTATGAGGGGCTTAATGCCTCGGATGACTCGGATATTATTGTCAACAGCTGCGGGACAGAGAGTAATAATACAGTGTTAAAAGGTATATATTTTGATATTATCCATAAAGGTGTTAAAAATCATATTATTACCTCACAGATAGAACATCCCGCTATTAGACATACCTGTGAATTCCTTGAATCTCTGGGAGCCGACGTTACTTACCTTCCTGTCAATGATGATGGTATTGTAACCGCTGATATTTTAAAAGAGCATATCCGCAAAGATCAGACGGCTCTGGTTTCGATTATGTGGGCCAATAATGAAACAGGATTGATAAATCCTGTAAAGGAACTGGCAGCTGTTGCTCATGACAATGGTGCACTCTTTCACACCGATGCCGTTCAGGCTGTGGGGAAAGTTAAAGTTGATGTTCAGGACGCCAATGTGGATTTCCTGACATTCAGCGCTCATAAATTTCACGGGCCCAAAGGGGTCGGCGGATTATATATAAAAGAGGGTCTGAATCTGACCCCGCTTTTTCACGGTGGAGAACAGATGGGAAAGAAGAGGGCCGGCACAGTTAATGTCGCCTTTATGGTCGGTATGGGCTACGCTTTGGATCTGGCAGTAAAGGCTCTGGATTTTGAAAATCAGGAAGTCCGACGCTTACGGGATAAACTCGAAGATGCTATAATGAAGATAGATGACACCATAGTTATTGGCAAGAGGAGTCTGAGAACACCAAACACCATTCTTGTGAGTTTTAAAGGGATTGAAGGGGAAGCTTTCCTCTGGGACCTGAATTGGAATGGTATTGCCGCTTCAACAGGAAGTGCCTGTTCATCGGAAGATCTTGAAGCCGACGCGACTTTTCAGGCCATGCATGTCGATACAGATCTTTCCCACACCGGGGTGAGGTTCAGCCTTTCCCGATTTACAACTGAAGAGGAAATAGATAAAGCTATAGAAGTCATTGGGAAAACAGTCGATAGACTGCGTTCAATTTCGAGCACATATTAAATGATTTTCGTGAGACGACATGTGTCGAATCCGAATCTAGTCAAATGACACATTGTACACAAACGGTGTTTTGGTTCTATTGGTATGAAAGATAGAAGCAGATGAGGAGAATATTTACATGGGAAAAAATGATCTAATAGGCGGCTCTCTCTGGGATCACTACTCGGGAGTCGTTGCTGACAGAATGAATAACCCCAGAAATCTGGGTGAAATAACCGAAGAAGAGGCAAAGACTCTCGGCGCTAAACTGATTGTAGCAGACTGGGGTGCTGAATCCTGTGGAGATGCTGTCCGTTTATATTGGGCTGTAGATGAAAAAACTGAAAAGATCGTTAAAGCCTCTTTTAAAAGTTTTGGGTGTGGTACGGCTATCGCTTCAAGCGATATGATGGTGGATCTCTGTCTGGGAAAAACGGTTGATGAAGCTCTCCAGATAACCAATATCGATGTGGAAAAAGCCTTAAGGGATAATCCCGATGAACCGGCTGTACCTCCACAGAAAATGCACTGTTCCGTAATGGCTTATGATGTTATTAAACAGGCGGCGGCTATTTACAAAGGGACTGACAAAGAGGCTCTTGAAGATCAGGATATGGTTTGTGAATGCGCTCAGGTTACTCTTTCAACAATAAAAGATGTTATAAAAATCAATGACCTCAAAACTGTCGAAGAGATTACAGAATACACAAAAGCCGGAGCATTTTGTAAATCCTGTGTTAAACCAGGTGGTCATGAAGAAAAAAAATTCTACCTTGTAGATATTTTAAGAGACACAAGAGTGGAAATGGCTTCTGACATTGAAAAAGAAAAAGCAAAACTTGAAGCAGAAAAATTCGTGAATAAAAGCTTTTTCCAGAAAAGCAAACTCATTCAGGCTTTTTTTGATGCTGAAATCAGGCCGATGCTCCAGTCTGATGGCGGGGACATTGAGATTGTTGATATTGTTGATAATGAAGGGCAGCTTGAACTTCAGGTCAGATATCAGGGTGCTTGTCATGGTTGTGCCAGTTCTTCGGCGGGAACTCTTTATTTTATCGAGGGTAAAGTTCATGACGGACTTGATAATTCTATAAAAGTGACTATCGTATAATAGATATTTGGTTTGCATATAGAGACGGAAAATTCCGTCTCTACTGGGTTTGTATTTTTTTTATGAAGCGTATCTTATCTATTCTGTTGTTGTTCACTTTCAGAATTTCATATGATCCCTCTTCATAATCCAG
>JAEINM010000311.1 GCA_016342385.1 Spirochaetaceae bacterium
GGTGATCGGGGGATTCGGTACAGGAAATATTCAAAGCCGGTTGATCGGTACAATGAAAAAAATTTCAGAGAAAGGAATCCCCATGGTAATTGCCACAGTATGCCATAAGGGGTCTACGATGCTCAGCCAGTATTCCGTTGGTCAGGCTGCTGCAGAAGCCGGCGCTATAGAGGCAAAAGACCTGACTCATCAGGCCGCGGTTCAGAAGCTGATGTACGCCTGCGGTAAGGTCAAAAAAGACTTCTCACTTCTTTCTCCAAAGGACAGAACTGATATATTCCATATTCAATACTCCAGTGGCTCTAGATATGAATGAAACAGGGGAGTGAAAAAAGAGAAAAGTAATAAAAAACAGGCGTGTAGGAAACACCTGTTTAAAAGGAGATTAATCAGGAAAAAGTTTTATATATTAAATTCTATGAATAAATAGGGAGAATGCAAATTTCCCGTGAATTTTAACAGAGGACTTTACAAGATTAAGCTTTTCACCTTAGAGAGATGTACACAGCTTATAAAAATCATAGACTTTTTTTGCTGAAAACCGCTTTTTCACAGTGAAAAAACGGTGCAGCTCCTTCTTGCAGTAAAACTCCAGTTTTTCGTGCAGTTGAACATTCATCCCACTAATACTATCAAATCTATATACAGAAAGCTGAGAGTTTTTATCTTTGAACTCCAATTTATCCCTATAGAAATAAAGACTTCCTCTCCCTCTTTTTCTAAAGGTTCCTTTTTGATCAGGAGTGGAATAGATCAGATTATCATCAGAAAATAGAGGTTCATTTCCCGGATCTTTTTTTACAATTGTACTGGCTTCCTGCTGCTGCCAGCGATTCCATTCCACTGAATTATCAAAATAGGCTCTTCCGGATTTTACAATAAAATGACCTGTTTCACTATAATGGACAGAGTATCCGCAGGATTGACAGGAGAAATCATTTCCCTTAGATCTGAATGAACTGATTGAATGACACTGAGGGCATATATAAATAAGCTGTTCTATGTTTTGAGCCCGCTTTCTGCCTTTAAACCTAATCCCTTTCAGCCTTTCACATTTGTATTCATTGTGATCCAGCGCGTCCTTTAAGGCCTGAATTATTTCGCTAGTCTTTTTTTCCCCCGGTCCAATCCCGTCAAAGAGAATTTTATAGGTGATAAAGACTCTTCCTCTTCTAAAGGATGTTCCCCATCGGGGCCCCATCAGATAGGCTCCCTCGATCAGAGGAACCACTATGGGAACATTGAGCATACGAACCATTTTTGCCGTTGATTCAATAAGAGGAAGTGTCGCACCATCCCAGTTCTGGAGCCCTTCAGGAAAAACCCCTATGACTTTTCCCGACCGTGAAGCTTCGATCATCTTTTTCAGAGATGTCAGGTCTGTTGTATTTTTTGTTATGGCTATAGCCCCGGTCTGAGCCAGAAGCCAGCGCGTAATAGGATTCCGGAAAGACGAATCAGATACAACATAGTGAAACTTCTCATCAATGGGTGCATTTATCAAAAATGGATCAAAAAAACTGCAGTGATTGGGTAGTACAATATAGGGTTTTTCCAGTCTCTTGACAGAATCAAGACCAATGTACTCAACACGGAAGTATTTGACGACTATTTTTTTGAAAAACCATCTGGCCATTCTGTAGACTGGTGTATCTCTCTCACTCTTCAACAATCATTTACCTTTCAAAAAGACAGTATATTATCTGTTATATATCCCCTGTCTCTATTATAATGTAATTGTGGAGACATTATGACATTTTCATGGACTTTTTTTATGGATATGGGGATTATTTCCCTTGCCCTGCTGACAGCGACCTATGTAAGAAGTAGAGTTCTGTTTTTTCAAAAATTTCTTATTCCCAATTCTATTATTGCCGGTTTTATTCTCCTCCCATTTTACAACTTTGTCCTGCCCCAAACTGGAATTTCCTCTTCCGGACTGGGAGAGTTGGCCTATCACCTACTCAGTATTTCTTTTATATCGATTACACTGAGAACAAATACATGGAAGAAGAGAAAAAGAGGTAAAAATATCTTTGCCACCTCGGTCATTCTCATCACCACGATGATCGGTCAGACCATAATCGGCGTGACAGTCACCCTAATATTCATTGCAACAGTTAGACCGGATCTCTTTCACTCTTTTGCTTATCTCCTTCCTCTGGGATTCGCCCAGGGGCCCGGACAAGCCTATGCCATCGGTGAGAGCTGGAGGGTATTCGGAATTGAGGATGCCGGTTCAATTGGTCTGACTTTCGCTGCCATTGGATTCATTCTCTGCAGCATTGGTGGGATATTTCTGATAAATTATGGTGTAAAGAAAGGATGGATCTCCCGAGATCAGCTCAATGATTTAAAAAAAGAACACTCCACAACCGGAATTGTTCCGGAAGGTACAGAAAAACCCATAGGTTCCAGATTATCCACAGACTCCGATGCTATAGATTCCATGACTCTCCATATTGCTCTTGTTATGTTCACCTACCTCTTCACATTTCTTTTATTGAAACTGATAGGAATTCTCCTGGCTCCCGCCGGTCCGATTGGAGTGGAACTGGCGGAAAACTTCTGGGGTATCAGTTTTATCTTTGCCGCTCTTTGCGGATTAATGATAAAGAACCTGCTTAAACTCTTTAGAATTCAGTACATTGTTGATAATCCCACTATGCATAGAATATCCGGCCTCTCCATTGACCTTATGGTAACCAGCGCTATTGCTGCCATATCCCTTATCATTCTTATGCAATACTGGTTTCCCATAGTGGTGACTGTTCTCATCGGGGGAGTAGTAACAGCTCTGCTTATTCCCTGGTTGAGTTCTCGCCTGTTTACCGACTATCCCTTTATCAGAATGGTTCTCCTCTTCGGTGTTTCAACAGGAACCCTATCTACTGGACTGGCCCTTCTCAGAGTCGTGGACCCGGAATTTGAAACTCCTGTTGCTGAAGACTACAGCTATTCTGCGGGTCTGACATTTTTTATGTTTATTCCCTTTATTCTGACCATTAACTTCCCCTCCAAAGCCTTTGCGACAGGAGACCCCAAATGGATGTGGATGGCTGTGGGAATAATTTTAGCGTATCTTGTATTTATAATCATTGCCGTCCTATCCATTTCAGGAACAGGACTCTTTAAAGGAAAACGCCTTATGTGGAATACATTGCTGATAGAGAAATAGAAAACGGGAGAGATAGAATGACAAGGACTAAAGGAAATTTTTGATGGAAATTATTGATCTGGATGATTACCATAAAAACACCTATTTCAAGTGCCTGGAAGACTGGTCGGAAGAGATGGATGAAGCGGGTAACAAAAAGTCCCGATGGTATGAAATCTACAAAGAAAAAGGCCTGAGAGTAAAACTGGTAATTGAAAATGAAAAAGCTGTCGGTATGATTCAGTACATCCCCATTGAGCAGTCTTTTGTGGATGGGAAGAATCTCTATTTTATCTATTGCCTATGGATTCACAGCTATAAACAAGGAGTGGGAGACCATCGGCGTAAGGGATTGGGAAAAGCTCTACTCAAAGCAGCAGAAGAGGATGCCCGAACTCTCGGAGCCAATGGGATAGCAGCCTGGGGCATAGCTCTACCCTTCTGGATGAAAGCTTCGTGGTTTAAAAAACAGGGATATAGGGTTGCCGATAAAGACGGTATGGCCAGGCTGATGTGGAAACCCTTTACTGAAGAGGCAGAGAAACCTCTATGGATTAAACAGAAGAAAAAACCTGAGTTGGTCCCCGGTAAGGTGACCGTTACATCGTTTATACATGGTTGGTGTCCCGCTCAGAATATTGTTCACGAAAGGGCAAAAAGAGCTTCTGAGGAGCTGGGAGAGCCTGTTCTCTTCAGAGAAATAAACACAAGCGAAAAAGAGAATTTCCATGAGTGGGGCATTACCGATGCTCTCTACATAAATAAAAAGAGAGTAAACACGGGACCACCCCCCTCATACGAAAAGATAAAGAAACAGATTCTACATTTTTATTCCAGACGTATGTAATTATATGCGGTCCCTCCAATTGATGTTGAACTGGAAGCGGCTCCTACTGTCTTGCGGGTAAAGGTATTGTCAGATGAAACATCAAAAATGTATTCCCCCTGAGATTCACTGTAATTCCGGGCAAATCCAAGGTTATATGTACTATTTGCATTTCGAACAACGGCCTGAACCCTCTGCCAGGTTGCACCAGAACTATACCCGGTCTCTTTCTTTACGGCACCATCATAGAGATTTCCATCGTCATCAAAAAATAGAGAAACCACCTTACAATCAGTATTTAATGGATCCGGTGGATTTGAATACTGGGAAAATGCATAAACTTCTTTTGTCAAAGATGTATTTATACCCAGAACGACATCAGGTGCCGTTACGGCAAAAGTTGCCGTTCCACTGGGATATAATGCCGGATAGTAGGCAAAGGGTGTCGATGATGGCAGGTCTGTATTATCACCGTCCCAGAAGAGCACCGTGTAATCCAGATCGACACTACCTGTAACAACAATAGCGCTGTCGGCACCTATAAACTCCGGTTCGGGGAAGTAGCTCTGAATAACCATTCTCCCGTCAGTTCTATCGGGAGAAATAGCCGGAACAGTCATATAATCATAACCGGTCCAGGCTGCACTTGTAGAACTTCCCGATGATCCTACAGTCCCCGATGCTGTTGTAAAATAGAACATGCTGTCATTATCATTATATGCCCAGGCTTTTACCTGAACACCCTCATTAGTAAAATCAAAACTCAGCTCATTGGCAGTTACATCGGCCTCTTCAATACTAATACTGCCTATGGCTTCTCCACTGAGACCGGCCGTTAAATCTACCACCCGATTGGGAGATGAAGCACCTATGGGATTGGAGTACTTTTCCTTTAAGTTTATATTCAGAACTTCAACTTTTAACCCATCAACTTCTGCAAAAAAAACTTCTGCTGAAAGAGTGCAGAGGATAAAGGAAAGTGCAATGATTACAATATTTTTTTTCATAATCATCACACCCTCTCCAGTTCCACTTCTACAGTAGCACCCTTTTTACAACTTAGGGATGTAAGAGAAAAAACAGCAACAAGAGAAATCGCCAGAAGAATAACAAAAATCCTTTTCAAACTTTTTTTCATAATAACCTCCACGTTATCAACTATATTTATACCTGAATCCGTATAAAACTTCAAAGATTTGATCAAAAAATTGAATTGGGGACTTCAGAAGAAAATAGCTGCTGTT
>JAEINM010000312.1 GCA_016342385.1 Spirochaetaceae bacterium
ACAAAATGGCATTATCAAAAAAAGAGAAAATATTAATTGTGGTTGCTGCTCTTTTAGGTTTCTGCGGACTTATGGTAGCACTGATTGCCATACCCTTTTTTGTTTCCATGTAAAAAAATCGACCCAATAGAATTATCATTAAGGATAAGTAAAAGAGAATAGTATACATCCCTATGGAATTAAAAATGAAGAACTTTATCTGTCCCCATTGTAAAAGCAGCCTGAGGTTGCAAAACAGATCATTGATCTGTGAAAACAGACACTGTTTCGATCTGGCCAAAGAAGGCTATGTCAATCTTCTGCCGGTCAACTGGAAAAAAACGAAAGATCCCGGTGATAATTCCAAAATGATGATGGCCAGAAGAGCATTCCTTGAATCGGGCCATTATGAACCTCTGGCGGATAAATTAGCAGAAATTATAAAGAAAATTCACGAGAATGAAAGAGCTACGCTCCTGGATTTAGGCTGTGGAGAGGGATACTATGCTGCATATATAAAAGAACAGAATAGAGCCATTAATATGCTCGGTTTAGATATATCCAAAACAGCGATTCGATACGCCTCTAAAAAATACAAAGATATCAGTTTCTCCGTTGCCAGTGCCTTTCAAATCCCCATCAGTGACAATGAACTGGATATTGTACTGAGAATCTATGCTCCTTCATCAGATTCAGAACTGCAGAGAGTGATTAAAAAAGGCGGGTATCTCATTACTGTTACACCGGGAGAAAGGCACCTTTACCAATTGAGAGACATTATCTATAGAGAGGTTCGCAAACACAGAGAAGAGGCTAAAGAATTAAAACTCTTTCAGCTTGAAGAGAAAATTAAACTTACATACTCTCTGGATATACAGGATTTACCAACAATACAAAACCTGCTGGAGATGACTCCATTCGGATGGAAAATATCAGAAGAGGATAAAGACGGACTTTATAAAATGGGACAATGGCACATAGATTGTGATTTTAATATAGAAGTGTATAAACGGGATGATTGAGATTTGAGGAATTGATCAAACTCATTTTACCCTTTAGGAACGCCCCATCAGTACTCCACTCCCGTAAACAACCTGAACTGAAGATAGGCCTGTTCTTCCAGCATCCTATACCCTCCGAGTGTCCTGCAGCCGGCTTCCCTGGCCTTTTTCATTAACAGAGTTTTTTCGGGTTTATAAATAATATCATAAACAACTTCACTGCCGTCAAAAGGGTAAAATTTTAAGGGATTGATATCTTCCAGGGGCGCCATTCCCGCATTGGTCGTCTGCACTATGACAGAGCTGTATTCTCTCAACTCCTTCTCAGATGATTGGTCAAGGGCAAAAGCGCGACACTTCAACTCCTCTGCCAGTTCCACACCTCTAGAGAGAGTCCTGTTAAACACAGCAACCTCGGCTCCTTTCTCCTGCAGGGCGAATACTGCGGCTCTGGCAGCTCCCCCCGCTCCGATAACCGAGACTTTCCATCCCGAAAGATCACTTATTTCCAGAAAATCCAGCAGTGGTTTTATCAATCCGTATGTGTCTGTGTTGGTCCCTGCCCAGCGGCCTTTTTCATCTCTGAAAATAGTATTGCATGCGCCAATTTTTTTCACGGCTTTATCTGCCGAATCGATAAGTGGAATAATCTCACTTTTAAAAGGAACCGTAACCGAAGAACCATTGATGGTCAGAAGATCGGCAATCTTCATAAACCAGGGGAGAGAATCGGTTAAAAAGGGAACATAGACAGCGTCAATGTTCTTCTCTCTATAACCTTTATTGTGAATATGGGGAGACCGTGACTGTTTGACGGGATTCCCGATTATGGAATTGACAGTCGTCTTGTCACTTATCTGTCTAAAATGATAAATCTCACTGAGATCCGAGGCGCTGCAGTGTCCCGGAGCACCACTCGGGGCGGCACTGTCTGAACAGAAAGTCAGATAGGATCCCAGTTTCTCTGCCAGGATTCTTGTGGGGAATCCGAAATCACCCATCCCCAGAAGAATAAAAGGGACTTTCCCCGACTTTTTCAGTTTTATGGAAGCATCGATCAGTCTGTGAAGTTCTTCGCTACTTCGGGGATACACTGCCCCCTTGGCAATGACATCTGTTCCCCTAAGGGAATTCATTATTTCAAAAAGATTTTCCGGTACACCGTGAAAGTCGTGAAATGAGCGGATGATCTGAATACCCGATGACCGGGTTTTTTTCTCTATTTCGGAATTCTCCAGATCCATTTCCAGGTCTACATAAGAAAATTCTCCATCGAGCCAGTCCAGAAGATGTCCGGTTCTGTCCCTTTCATGCCCTTTCCAGCTGCCGCCATCTGAATCTTTTCTGCAGGTGAGAATGACAGGAAGATCCGTTAAGGAAGGAAATCGGGCTACCTGAGAATACTGGTCCTGGTCGAGAAGATCGGTCCGGAGCTCAACCATATCGATTGAATCGTAATTATCTCTGATAATCTCCAAATCTTCATCTATTGTCTTTGCTGTTAAAACCAGACATATATGAGCCATGCGGATTCTCCCTGTTCAGAACATTGTATTTTACATCATCCTTCCAGATAATATCCTTTATTTCTACCATAGAGCAATAAAAGGTTAAATCCTTTCTACTTTTTTAGAAAATATTTGACTGGTTAGATTTTATTTGAAGCTTCAATACTCTTTTGCCCACAAAGATTTTATGAAGATAAAAAAACAAGAGGATCTGTTGCCAATGTTAGCTGCCAGCACAAAAAGATATAAAGAAGAATTGCTCCAACAGGGATTAGAACAGGGTATTGAACAAGGGATTCATGAAACGGCAAAAAAGATGAAGGGATTAGGTAAGGAACAACTAGAAATAGAGCAAATCACAAATTAATTCAATGAACATAAAACTATATTTATAAGGTTAAAGGTTCAGATCGTAGAAGTACAGAAAAAGCTGCAAGTATCACGGGAAAGACAATTTCTGCATACATACTCAATACAGCTTTATCTTCCGCTAAAAAGGACATAGAACAGATGGAGTCTATAACCCTGGGCGATAAGGACAGAGATATGTTCTACTCTCTGATCACAAATCCCAAAGAAAGCATATCGGTGCAAAACTTCTTAAAGAAGCACTACTGCGAGCTGCGAAGTAAAGGTCAAACTAACACCGTATTGAACTACAGCTACTCCTGATTTATGTTTTTCCGAGGAGAAAATCATGATCAGAAAAACAGAAAGCTACTGGAAAAAACACATAGAAAGCTGGAAAATCAGCGAACAGACGGCACATCAATATTGTAAAAATAATGGATTAGTTCAAAGTACATTTCAGAGATGGATTAAAAAAATAGAGAAGAGAATTGTTCCCATAAAAATAGATCTACCAGTACAAAATAGCTACCATAATAATATTGTAATCGAAGGTTCAGGAATAAAGATTTTTCTTCCTGGAAATGTAAATCCAACTCTGCTATCGACATCTATAAGAGAAATTAAAAATTGTTCTTAGACCTGAATACTGTGGGGATATATGCAGTTCCCGGATTTACTGACATGAGAAAACAGATAACAGGACTGTCGTCTGTCCTGTATGACTTATGCGATATCGATTTAATGGAACCCAATATTTTCATTTTCTGCGGAAAGTCCAAAAAGATATTGAAGATTTTATATTGGGAAAGAAATGGATTCTGTCTCTGGCAGAAAAAATTAGGAAAGGACAAGTTCCCGTGGCCCGGTTCAGAAGATGATCTTCAGATTATCGATATAGACAAACTTCACTTATTGCTAAAGGGAATAGATTTCTGGAAGGAGCATAAACCAATTTATTCAAAAGATTTCTTCTGAAGGGGTTTTATAATAGTTTTATAAGATTTATAATCTGGAAATGGATAATATGGATCTTTCAAAACTGAGTAAAGAAGAGCTGATACTGGAAATCAAACGGCTGAATGATAAAGTCGAAAGTCAATCGGAAGAAATAAGTATCTTAAAAAAGTATATCTTTGCCAGAAAAAATGAGAAGTGGACTAAAGAAGACAAGAAAAAGAGCCAGACATTCAATGAAGCGGAAAACACTGGCGCAGAAGATTCTAATCAAAAAGATATAAATGACACAGATAGTGAGAAAAAAGAACCAAAAGAGAAAAAAAAGACAGGAAAGAAACCACTTCCTGCTAGCATACCAAGAAAAAAAGTCGTCTTTGATGTAGAGGACGACGAGAGCCTGTGTCCATGTTGCGGGAAAAAAAGACCTCGAATGGGCTCATCTTCCGCCGAAGAACTTGAGTTCCTAAGAGCTCAGATTCTTGTGAAAGAATATGTTACAGAAAAATACGGAGCATGCAGTTGCAGCGGATTTCAGAATAATACAGAACTTCCTCAGGTACTAGAAGCAAAAGCTCCCGCCAGATTCATTCCCGGCAGCATAGCATCCCCCAGCCTTGTAGCTCAAATAGTTGTAAGCAAATTTGTAGATGGTATCCCTCTTTACCGACAGGAGAGGATTTTTAAACGAATTGATATCGAGATCAGCAGGCAGAATATGAGCAACTGGTGCCTTACTGCTTCCAGAAAATGTGGAGACATTCTCGAACATATGCGGAAGATAGCCATAAATGGAAGTATGATTAATATGGATGAAACAACGGTTCAGGTTTTAAAAGAAAACAATAGAGAACCGGATAGTAAATCCTATATGTGGGTTATGGTAGGCAGTTCTGAGGGGAAAAAAGTTGTACTGTTCAATTATTCTCCTACAAGAAAACAGGAAAAGCCCTTCACGCTATTAGAAGGATTTAAAGGAATACTTCAAACAGATGGATATGCTGCGTACAATAAAGCGGTAAAAGAATATGGCCTCTGGCATGTCGGTTGCTCAACTCATGCCAGGAGAAAGTTCTTCAAATTAGCTGAGGTGACTAAGAAAAAAGGGAAGGCTCATAAAGGAGTGGAGTTTTTTACCAGGCTTTATAAGGTCGAAACGAAACTGATAATGGAAAATCTCTCACCGGAAGATTTCTTAAAAAAACGGAGAAAATTGACGATTCCCATATGGCAGGAATTTCATAAATGGCTAGTCGATGTCAAAAGGAAAGTCGCTCCCGATTCAAAACTTGATTTGGCCATAAATTACTCATTAAATCAGTATAAAAACCTTGTTAGATATTTGAGATATCCTGAGATCAAACCAGATAATAATATTGCTGAAAATGCTATCAGGCCATTCTGTGTTGGTCGAAAAAATTGGCT
>JAEINM010000313.1 GCA_016342385.1 Spirochaetaceae bacterium
CTTCCTAATAAAAAGATTACCCTGTTTGTGAAATCCAGACTTAGTTCGAGCAGTAGTAAAATAACAATTGCTATAAGACCAATTTTAACTAAATATCCCGGTATAATCCTGATTTTCCTCATTGCACTAATCAGCAATATGATAATTGCCAGAATAAATGTCATGAGTGAAGTTGCACTGTCGGATTTATATAAAAGCCATAGGAGTTGGGGAAACATAATCAAATACACTATCGGATGTAATTTAGTTTTTGGATTCTTTGAAAAAAGAAAACTCCATACATAATATATACCGATAATCATACATAAGTTCCCTAATCCGTTCTTTTGAGTGCTTACTCCGTTGAAAAGTGGTTCTCCCATATGATAAGTCCGTCCGATTTCGGGATAAAACTTAATGTATAATACAGATAAGGGAAGCAGAATATATGATAAACGCCTTAATATTAATGACAATGTCTTCCGAGGATTTTTCTCGGTAATTATTACTAAAGCCATAATGATATTCCCAGAGGCTTTTATTAGTCTTTTTAAAGATATGGATGGATAATCGGACCACAAAATACTCACTAAACCAAAGAGGAAATACAGCCATATCCATGGATTAGACATAATATATTCATACATTCTGATTCGTCTTTTAAGTAAAATATACATACCAAACAGTATGAGTATAATAAAGATGGATCGGTCTAACGGGCTTCCTTCTATGAGTGATTCGCTAGAATACACTACTTCATCGGGATTAAGCCATCTAAGGGGGAATTTAGATGCAGCAAAAAAGATCCATATAAATGGAATTAAAAATTGAATAGTTAGGCCTTTTTTTTCTCTAAGAATATCTGTTGTTAATAGATATGATATGAGTATAATACAAATTATTGATGCTATTAGAGGAATCATTTTTTTTTACTTTGTGAAGGCCTAATTTAACTGAATCTTCGTTGGAGGTTCCGGTACTATTGTCTCCGGTTCGGGATCCTCTGGTATTGAGCTTTCTCCCTCTCTTAATGGATGAGGATAAGTGAAGGGGATATATCCCGGTTTTGGTTCATTATAGAAATCTCTACCTTCAAGAATGTGTGGAATAGGCGACTGGTTTGCAACCGTAAATGTCACATTAGATGAGTTATAAGTATTATTCCATCCATATACTGGATCGAGGGTCTGTGGAGGATAGGGATTTGCATCTGTCCATAAGTTGAGATCTGCCCCGCGGCCGATTTGATCTCGACATGGATATCCTCCTTCTCCAGAAGTATTCCCATCCCACGGAGAGCTTCCATCGCAAATTCCACAGACAGAAGAAGCCGTCTGATCTCTTTTATTATTCAGTGTTGGTTTAGGAAGAGACCAATTTCCGGTAATTGCGTTGTTGAATACAACTCCGGTTCCCCCTCTTAAATACATGGGTGTCCACATTGATCTTGTTATTTGATTAATTGTATTGTCGTAGATCTCCCAACTTCTAGATGCTCTATGATTTCCTTGAACAGAATGCGCTTCTATATAAATATCATTTAATATATTGTGGCGGAAAACATAGCGTCCTCCATAATTTGAGTCTATTGCATTTGCGTGTTCTGTACTACTAAAGGTGCAATCTTCAATATAAACGGTATCATAATCTGAACCAAGTGTTATTGGTTCAAACCATAAATCATGAGCCAATAAGCCGAGCCAGCCTAATACAAGAACCCGTTGATTGACAAAAGTACTGTTGTCTACAAGACCTCTCGGGTGTAAACTTTTTCTATTTCCATTGACACGAACACCATTGGAAAAAGAATCTGCATAAAAATAACAATGATCTATTCTCCAATCATCACCATCTACAGTAATTTCGCCGGAATTAAATCGAAATCCTGTTATCCTGGAACCCGATTGATTCATTGTTATTGCATTTCCATTTATTATTGTTTCGGTTACACCAGCACCTTGAATCGTTATTTTTTTATCATTCGGTATCGTTACTTTTGAATTCCAGGTCGACGTTCCTGACGGGACAAAGACCGTATCTCCTGTTATGGCAGTATCAACGGCATTCTGTACATCAATTTGCTCAGTACTTAAGGCTATAATATCCGATGCATTAATTAAAGTAAGATGATACAATACAAAAAATAGCACAAATACGATTTTTAAATTGATACAATATTTACACATTTTTTACTCCTATAAGGGTCTGCTCCAAATTTTTTATAATTATAGGAAATTAAAAAAACCTGTAGAAAACAGACCTCTTTATTAGAAAAAAATTTCTTCAGTAAACATGATAGTCAGAGCTTTATCTATAGTGTCAAGGTTGTTTGAATTTCCAATCCTTAGTTTGTTTAGCATCTTCAATAGTACCTTATTATTAATATAATAAGAATGTTTGGCTTTATCTAGAAGTATCTCTACAAATTCATCAGAGAGATCATTTCGAAGCCAGTGTCCAAAGTGATAAAATTTGTGCTGTCCTATAAACAGGCGGGCTAATAAATTATGAGTCAGAGGGCCATTTAAAATATTCATCCAGCTTTGAGCTCCATTGTTTACAAAGTACTCCGCTTTAAACAGGAACTCCCGGTATAGATGTCTCATATTTTGTAGAAAAAGTGTTTCTTTCCCTAAAACTCCACGATCAGTAGGTATACTTAGGAGTGAAGGTGCATATCGGGAGATAATTAACTTTGTTAATTCTTCACCGGAACCTTCAGATGGTGGTCTCTTATAAAGTAATTCAAGCAACTCACTATCCAAAAAAGGATTTCTAATTATTAATTGTGAACTTTCGATTGCCGATCTACCGTATCCTTGATGTGTGAGCTGCTGAAAAAGAGTGTATGATAGAGGATGGAGATCATTCAGTTTCAAATATTTCTCTATGGCCAGATCCAGATCCAAATCTAAATTTATAAAGGGGATATCAGGTTTTATTGTCTTAAACACACGCACGCCTCTGAGTAATTCACCACCCCAGTTTCCCGTTAATCTGATTATTGATATCTCTCTAGCTAAACGGTTCACATATAGTTCAACAGCCCCGGAAAGCCCTATGTATCCATCGGATCTATAAATTGCTTGCTCCATATAGTTCGGCAATTCCTTTAGGAATACTTTGTCTACAATGAGCTTTGTCAGACTATGTCTGCAAATCTCCGAGACCTCCTGAGCTATTTTCACATCGAAGTTTTCTCGATACATACTACCAAAGGTATATGTCTTGAAAGAACAAGGAAATTTCTGAAGAACTGCAAGTATCATGCGTGAATCAAGTCCGCCAGTTAGAGATATACCTACAGGAATATGGTATTCAGAATATTTTTGGACAACTTTTGAAAAAGTGCTTATTATAGCTTCTTTATAAGTATCGGGATCGAGAGATATTTGCGATTCCCAGGTACTTTTATGAAAATAAATGGTTTTTTTAATTTTCCCATCTAATGATATTTGCCAGAGTGATGCATTGGGCAGTATCGAGATCCCTTGAAAAAGAGAGTGATCTCCAAATGTACATCCACTGACAATAAATTCGGCAAGCCCTGCAGGATCAAAGGCGTGAGTCTTAGGTTCTACTGCCAATATAGCCTTAGCTTCTGTAGAAAAAAGTAATTCATCAGTTCCTTCATATAGAAATAAACGTTTAGAACCAAAACGATCGTTGAAAATCAAGGTCGTTCTTTTTATATGATCTACTATCACTCCAGCAAAAGATCCACTTAAATTTTGTAAAAAATCCTGTGATTCTTTTTCATACATATATTTAATGCTATCAGTATCAAGATTCCCATTTCTATTTTTCTGATTTTGATTGTATAAATGATCAGAAAAAATTTCGCCAGCCAAAGCTAGAGAGCAGGACTTTTGTACTATATCTGTATTTTTTTTCTCTCTGATTGATTGGGACCAGGTTGTCCAACCGAAATAAACACCCAATTCAGGTACGATCTCCATCTCAGATTGATAGAAGCTTTCATATTCCATAGATCGGAGCATATCTTTCAGTTTATTTGTACAGTAAGAGGAAGCTTTTCTACTGATAATTCCTACTATTCCAGGCATATTATTTCCATTTTTTTGAAGATATAAGTGATTTAAGTTTTTTTCTAATAATTATGACTATATTTTTGACAGAGTCGGGGATCAATTTCCTGATGCCATTTTGAAGATTCAATTTTAGAGCAATCTTTCCAATAAGTGTCAGTGGTATATAAAATACAGGAAGATTGACCTTTTTGAATCCATTATGTCGTTTAAAATCAGCAAGTGATCCTCTTGGCCATTTCGCATATACAAGATAGGGAAAGTGTTTCTCACTGCAAACTTTAACAGCTGTTGCCATAAGGGCGTTATTTACTGATTTATTTCGATGCCTGATAAATGATAGTATCTGAGTTATCATAGCGTATCGATCTGTGAATGCCAGAAATAAAAAACCAATCAGATCACGTTCATAATATGCACCAAAAATCTCTTCTCTATGAAGATTTCTAGAAAACTCAGACTTAACAGTATCAAAATCTTTCCCATAATGCCAAAAAGACTTCCCCTGTCTTATTTTTGTTTCATTAAAGATATTGACCATACCACTGATAAACTCATCATTGAAGGATGCTTTTTTTATTTCTACTCCCATTTTTTCTGATCTTCTTACAGCATTTCTGGTCTTTGAGTTAATTTGATTATTCCACCATTCGGTATAATTATGAATTCTTAGGGCAGCTATTGAATCATATATTGTATGGTATTTATAATGGGGAATACTGTCGGGAAGCCGTTGCCGGAAAGTGAAAATATCAGCATAAACTGATTTTTTTCTGATTTCTTCAAGTATTAGTTCCGGATCAGTTATATCTCTATACCATTCATCTTTAATTCTCGCAGATTTTAGTAGTTTTCCCGTAATGTAAATATCATCTATTGAATTCTTCAAAATTTCTGCTCCAATATATTTCCTTAAGTCTGATCTCAAGCGGGAAATCAGAAGAACATTTTATCTATAGTCATAGTATTGATAGTAATTTGCATAGAGCTTTATAAGTCGTGGCCTGAGCCCAGTGGAGCATGGGTGTCTTAGCTTTAATGAACGGGTACTGTCTATAATAGAAATATCCTTTTTTATCCTGCATATTCTCAACAGCCCAATTTGTAACTTTTATCAATAATTCTAATACAGATTTATTTTTACGGGAAAAGTTCGCCAGAGTATCAATTGATTGAGCTATACACTGAC
>JAEINM010000314.1 GCA_016342385.1 Spirochaetaceae bacterium
GGTAATTTCATATAGAGGAATTGTCGAACCAAAACCGGACATGGCTGAAGCGGTCCGGGGAAGAGAGGGGATGTGAGGTTTATAGAGATAGTTTACTAAGCCGCTACAGTCAAATCCCGATGGCGTGGTACCTCCGTACCGATAGGGCGAACCGACCAGGCGAGTCCCTTTCTCTATTATTTCATTCTGAATATCAATGGGAAAACAAAAGACTCCCACCAGAAGAAAAACAGTACACACCAAAGCTGTTTTTTTCACGATAAACTGCTCCGGTCAATTCTCAGAGTCAGAGACACATTCCAGATTTCATCCTTTAACAACTTAAAAGTCCACCGGGGGACATAGCAGGAACTCTGATAATTCTTTTCAATTCTTCCACTTCCCCTTGAATAGGTATAAACAGGAAAAGTCCACATTTCCGCTGGTTTTGATAAGAGAAGAGAAACATCGGTCTGATTAAACTGATCATAAGTGAGAAGTTGTTCAACCATTTCATGTTCCACTTTATCTGAAGGGATTTCATCTTTAAATTCATCTTTAATATGGAATATTTTCGCCTTATTATCATCATCATTTTTAAAGGACAGATTAACTTCACTGCCAAAACAGAGCTCTGCCTTATGAAGTGATAGGTTTTTAATCTGATAATCGACATCAATAGATGATCTTTTAAAGGTATACTTTTTCTGAATTTCAATGTTGTATTCATATCCGTCTTTTACGACTGTTCCAATGGCTATGAAGGTGACTTTTCTGTGTTCACGGTCGTAATCCACAGACTCATAATAATCATCGATAAAGGAGCCCTGTTCCGTATATGTCATATTCGAGAAATTTACCACACTCTCATTTTTATCAATAAAATGATCAATAAATGCATGACGTCCATATGAATCATATCCTGCTTGTGTAATCTCATCATTATGGTAGGGTTCCGGATATCTGGCGAGCGTATTCAGATAATTCCAGCACGAGGAAATATGATCATATTCAAAGAGGACCGCCCCTTTTCTGTGCACATAGGCATTTGTCACATGGCCCTGATAGAGGAATTCCTTCTCCCCATCCATATCATAGTCTATAGCACTGAGTGAAGTCTTAAAAATGCCCTTCTCCCGAGTAATTTTTTCACTATCAATAAGAGCCTTATAGGCATTATGCCGAATACCGGGATTGTAGAGACCTCCCTGATTACCATGCCAGTAGGCCAGATTACTCTGTCCTTTCCACAGTTCATCTTTTGCGGCTTTTTTCTTGTACTTATCTCCTCTGACCTGACTGGTCAGAATACTGACATGCATCATTTTTGAATAGAGGAAATTACTCTCTCTGTATTTACTCAGGAACTGCCGAAAAAAGCCACCATAGATCCATTTGGATTCAATACCCATCTCTGTAAGATTAGCTGTTATCTTATCGAATTCCTTCTGTTTCTCTGAAGGCAGAACCCATTTCATTATTTCCCCATAAGAGGTACAGGGAAAATACCCCTTATTGATTGAATTCTTAGTCTGCCGGACAAAGCGTCCCGGATGGACGAGTTCAATATTCTTTTTATTGTTTTTCAATTCATTGAGAAAACTTTCAAGCCATTGATGATTTATAGAGAAAGAATAGCCATTCTCATATCCGATCTGCCTTCCATTGGGAAAAATCACGACTATTTTATTATCACTACTTCTGTCATTACAGATATCTTCAATTATTTTTCGGGGAACAATTTTTCCAAACCCCGACATAATATTCCGGGAAATGGGGAAAACTGTAACAGTTTTACCCTGGTCTTCCGTTATAATAGGTTTAAAAAGATCATTTCCAGTATAACCGGCCGCTTCAAAATGCGTGTCATCGAGAAAAGTATAGTCGATTCCGCTGGATCGTAAAACAGAAGCCAAAGAGGGTTCCCAGATACGTCCGGGTAGCCAGCAGCCTCTTGCTCTCTTTCCAAATGACTTACGTAAATAGGTCGTCATCATTTCGATCTGCCCGATTCTATCCTGGGCGGGAATCAAAGACAATACAGGTTCATAAAATCCTCCTCCCAGAAGTTCCACCTGTTTTTTATCTACCATTTCATTTAAAACAGTGTTAAATTCCGGATGATTTTTTTCGAACCATTCGAGCAGAGGACCCGAATAATAGAGCACCGCAGAGATTTCAGGGAAATTATACAATGTAGTCAGAAAGGGCTTATAGGCTTTCTGGTAAATGTCTTCAATTTCCTTATCATCAGTGCTTGGAGAAATACTGTTATGTGTCCCAAATATAAGTTTTACTTTCTTCATTATCCCGAATTTTTTATTACAACGGAGCGGAAACAGATCCGCTCCTCGTTATAAATAACGCAAATAGTCAGTTATTTTTTATCTTCTAAAGCAAGAATACTGTTAGTTGGACACTTCTCAACAGCCTCTTTTCGGCCGGGTCCCCTTTGAGTATAACCTACAATTGAAAGATTTTCTGTAATTTTATACCCCGCATCGGGGAATTTTCTGTTACAGATCTGACACCCGATACATCCTACTTTACATTTGGACTTGGTGTCTTTACCCTTGTCCCGAGAATTACAGGCGACAATGACATCGGCATCTGCCGGTATCATTTTAATTACATTTGTAGGACAGACTGCTACGCATTTTTCACAGGAAATACACTTATTTTTATCGATCCAGACAAGATTATCAGAATCATAGAAAATAGCATCTGTCGGGCAGACCTGCATACAGGAACCTAATCCGAGACAACCGTACTGACAGCTCTTATCTCCACCAAATAGTATAGTCGCAGCATTACAGTTCTGAAGGCCTTTATAATTATAACGGGTTTCAGCCGTACCTTCACCACCTCTGCAGTGAACCTGAGCCACCAGCTTGGGTCCTGAAGTATCAACTTCAATCCCCAAAACTTCACCCAGACCTTCAAGACAGATAGAGCCTCCGGGCTTACATTTTGTTATATCAGTATCTGTTCCGGCTGCCAGAGCCTCAGCATAGGGTTCACACCCGGCATAGCCACAGGAGCCGCAGTTTAGTCCCGGGAGGAATCCCCCCAGAGCTTCGACAGTTTTATCTTTTTCCACGCGGAGTTTTTTTGCAGCCACAGCCAGTCCCAGCCCCAGCAGGGCACCGACAAAGGACACAGAGATAAAACCGTATATCATTCTCAGTATTAAATCGAGCATATCATTCCTATCCTATGAGATTTGCGAGCAGAGCTCTGTCGAAGGCCATGAAAGCAAGTGCCATCAGACCACCGGAAACAAAGGCGATTGGAGCCCCTTTGAGAAAACGGGGTACATTTTCCTTATCCAGTTTAACCCGGACAGCCGACATGAGAAAAATAGCCAGAAGGAAACCGATTCCCCCGGCAAATCCCGCCGTAAAGCTTTCCAGAATATTGTATTCTTCCCTGACATTAATCAATGCAATACCCATAACAGCACAGTTAGTTGTAATCAGAGGCAGATAAATCCCTAAAGCCTTATATAGAGCAGGAGAAAATTTCTGCACTGACATCTCCACAAGTTGAACAAGTGAAGCAATGATTAATATAAAAGCAATTGTCTGAAGGAATTCGAGATTGAGAGGCACCAGTATTCCGTGATAGATAATCCAGGTGACCAGCGATGCCATGGACATGACAAATGTTACAGCAAATCCCATTCCCACAGCCGAATCCGTATCTTTGGAAACTCCAATAAAAGGACACAGACCAAGGAACTGACTCAGAATCATATTACTTATAAATACGTAGGTTATTATTATTCCAATATAACTCACAATCAGTTCTCCTTATTTTTTTTCTTTATGCTCAGCAGCCAGTTGAAACCGGCCATGAGGAATCCCATGACAAGCAGAGCTCCCGGTGACAGACTGAAAATCCTTGCCGGGGCGTCGTAGAGCCCGGGGATTCTAATGATTCCCTCGAAGTCTCCCATGGGGAAAAGAGTAATAGTACCCGAGCCAAGAACCTCTCTTACCAGTGAAATTATCAACAGGCCGACGGTAAAACCGACTCCCATCCCCAGAGCATCGACGATAGAATCTTTTACATTGTTCTTTGATGCAAATGCTTCGGCCCGACCGAGAATAATACAGTTTACAACTATCAGTTTTACAAAAACTCCAAGACTCGTTGACAATGCGGGAACAAAGGCCTGCATCAGCAGATCGACTATGGTGACAAAAGAAGCAATAATGACAATATACGCTGGTATATGCACTTCATCGGGTATAAAATTCTTTAATAGTGAAACCATGATATTGGAACCGATAAGTACAAATATGACTCCAGCGCCCATTCCTATCGCATTGACGACCTGAGTGGAAACAGCCAATGTCGGACAAAGCCCGAGAGCCAGTACAAATATTGGATTTTCTCTAAATAAACCTTTCAGGAAATTAAACATCAGTTTTTTCCTCCCAGTAATTTTACATAATCAGATCCCAAAGCAAGAGCCTTGGAAATTCCATTAAAGGTTATGGTGCTTCCGGAAATGGCTTCAGCGGCACTGTCGGAAAGAGCCCTTTTGCTCACTGGAACAGGATCTTCAGAGGTGCCTTTTTTCTCAAACATATTGTAATAAAGAGAATCTTCCGCTTTCTTTCCCAAACCGGGCGTTTCATTATTCTCCATCAGTTTGGCTTTAACAAAAGAACCATCGAGGGAGAATACAGCCAGAAGAATCATTTTTCCGCCGTAACCGCTCCCTTCCAGCTGAAGTATGTATTTTGTAATCTCACCATTTTTATCCACAGGATAAATAGATGTTATCAACTCTTTTTCATCAAGCTCATCTCCACTGCCGATGACACCGTGCTCCATAAGAGAAGCCATAAGTTGATTATGAAGATCATCGCTATTGGCAGGAAGTTGTATTTCCCCCACATGATCACCATCGGACAGAGCTTTTAAGGCCTTCTCTTTCTCGATTCTCTTTCTCTCGATTATAACAGGCTCTGTTACTATATTTACAATACCCAGAATGAATGCGGCTGCAGCACAGATCAAGGTCAAGCGGAAGGTCATATCGAGTAGTTTATTTTTCACTGTTCTGCTCCTTCATCTCTGATTTACCGAATTGTTTTATCTTTGTGTAACGGTCAATTACAGGAACAAACATGTTCATAACAATAATGGAAAGCGAGACGGCTTCCGGAAGGGACCCGAATATTCTTATGAGAAAAGTCAAAAATCCGCAACCAAGACCGAAAATA
>JAEINM010000315.1 GCA_016342385.1 Spirochaetaceae bacterium
ATATGGCGCAAGACCTTCTCGATGGAAAAGGGGTCGAGGCTGTAAAACAGGCCGTTCTGCTCAACGGTGGTGCCGGTCTTTATGTCTATGGCAAAGCAGATTCCATTGCCGGAGGATATGAACTGGCAAAAAAAGCATTTAATGAAGGGAAAGTTCATGACCTTCTCCAAAGGTTGCAGGGACGTTTTTCATGAATATACTGGAAAAAATTGCTCAAATAAGAAGAGAAGCTATAAAAGCGAAAGGATATACTCTCGGAGCAGATGTTCCCGAGGTTCGAGAGACTCCTCTCATCCCCTTTGGGCTGAAACCTTTTGTTATCTGTGAGATAAAAAGACGTTCCCCATCAAAAGGACTCATCTCCGAAATTTCAGATCCTGTCAGACAAGCGGGCATTTATGTGGATAAGGGGATAAGGAATATCTCTGTATTAACTGAAGAGGATCATTTTGGAGGATCTTTAAATGATTTGATGGCTGTTAAAAAGGCTTTTCCTCAAATTGCCCTGTTGCGCAAGGATTTTCTCCTGGAGAAAGAGGATATTGATGTCTCCTACAGAGCCGGGGCAGATGCCATTCTCTTAATAGCCGCATTGCTCGATAAGGATAAACTAATAGAGCTTTACGACTACGCGACATCACTGGATCTTTCTATACTGATGGAAGTTCATAACGAAGAGGAGATCGAAAAAATCCGGTCTATAAAGCCTCTCATTACGGGAATCAACTGCAGAAATCTGAAAACTTTTAAAATAGATCAGGCAATGCCCTTAATTTTGAAGCAGCATATTGACTGGGAAACAAAGCTTGTATATGAATCGGGTATATCTTCATTCAACGAGGCTCTCATCCCCTTTGAAAGCGGATTTTCCGGTATTCTGGTCGGTGAGTCTGTTGTGAGAGATACGGATCTTATCGATCATCTTATTCTGGCCGCTACCAGAGAAGGGAATGGCAATTTCTGGAATCGTTTGTACAGCCGGAAAACCCCATCGGTGCCACTGGTGAAAATCTGCGGGATAACCAATAGATCAGATGCTGAAGCCGCCGTGAATTTAGGGGCTGATATTTTAGGTTTTGTTCTGGCTGATTCTCCCCGGAAAGCTAATCCGGCCTTTATCAGATCAATATCAGACCTTAATGTACTGAAAGTGGCAGTGCTTGTCACTTCCCGGGAGGAACCCCATGGCGATGTGATGGAACTTCTGGAGAAGGGTTTTATCGATGCTGTTCAGTTCCACGGCGACGAAAGCCCCCTTTTATTAGGAGCTTTTCCCTATCCCTGCTATAAAGCATTGAGACTGAAGGATAGTGATGAATCGGAAGAAATCAGTAGATTTCCCGGACCGAGAGTTCTTATCGATGCCTATTCCCCCGATGCCTATGGGGGAACAGGAAAGCGCATTAATAGTGAGGTTGTACAAAGTGCTTCAACCGTAGGTCCTCTCTGGATTGCCGGAGGATTATCAGAAGAGAATATAGGATCGGTAATTGATGAATTTCATCCTGAACTCGTAGATGCCTCCAGTAAACTGGAATCGGAAAAGGGCAGGAAAGATCATATGAAAATGAAAAAGTTTTTTGCGGAGATTAACAATGGAAGTATATAACGATTATTTTGGACAATTCGGTGGACGGTATGTAGCAGAAAATCTCCGGGGACCTTTGGATCAACTGGAAATACACTTTAGAAATGCTATGTCCGATAGTGATTTCCTGAAAGAAATAAGTGATTTCGGAAAGGAATACATCGGGAGACCGACTCCTCTTTTGTTTGCTGAAAACGCTAGCCGGGCTATGGGAGGCGGGGACATTTATATAAAGCTCGAAGGTCTTGCCAATACAGGGGCTCATAAAATTAATAATGCGGCGGGTCAGGCCATTCTGGCTAAGAAAATGGGGAAAACCAGGATCATTGCAGAAACCGGAGCAGGTCAGCATGGAGTGGCCACTGCGGCTGTCTGTGCACGACTCGGCCTGAAATGTCGAATTTATATGGGTTCAGAAGATATAAAGAGGCAGAGGCCCAATGTCTTTCTCATGGAGATGTTCGGTGCTGAAGTGTTCCCCGTCGATTCCGGTTCCAGGACACTAAAAGATGCTGTTAATGAAGCGCTCCGGGACTGGGCTTCCACCAGCGATGAAACCCATTATCTCATCGGTTCCGCACTGGGACCCAGCCCCTATCCCGATATGGTTAGAGAATTTCAGTCGGTCATTGGGAAAGAAGTTCTTATGGAAGGTGAAAAAAGATCTCTAAATGTAAAAGCCATGGTCGCCTGTGTCGGTGGCGGATCCAATGCTATCGGTTTTTTTGAACCTTTTATTGAAAATGAAACTCCAAGGCTTATAGGAGCGGAAGCAGGTGGTCTTGGTCCTGAAGAGGGCAAGCACGCTGCCAGAATGACTGGAAAAGGCAAGACGGGAATCATTCAGGGATATAAGAGTAAATTCCTCTACGACAAAGATGGACAGATCGTAAAGACTCATTCTATCTCTGCCGGTCTGGATTATCCCGGAATAGGTCCTCAACTGGCATATCTGGGAACAACGGGAAGAGTTGAGTTTACAGAGGTTAATGATGAAGAAGCCCTGGAGGCTTTGCGGTTTTTCGCTTTAAACGAAGGGATAATTTTCGCCCTGGAATCGGCTCATGCCGGAGCGGCTGGACTGAAAATCGCTTCAGAGTATTCCCCCGGAGAAGCGGTCATAATCAATATGTCCGGAAGAGGGGATAAAGATATTTTTATTACAGCGAAAGCCCTGCAGAAAGACAAATGGTTTGAGTTTTTAAATGAGGAGACAGCAAATGGCTAAAAAGAAATTAATGACACATCTTGTTGCCGGTTATCCGACTCTGGAAGAATCGGAAAAAATCGCCCTGGCCATGGTTTCCGGTGGTTCAGCCTACCTTGAAATACAGTTCCCCTTTTCTGATCCCATTGCTGATGGACCTCTTATTCAGGGAGCCTGTACGGAAGCGATCAGCAGCGGTTTCACACAGGATCAGGGATTTTCTCTTATTGAGAGGTTAGCGGAAAAAACAGATGTTCCCCTCTTTATCATGACCTATGCCAATCTGGTAATGGCAATGGGAATACAATCCTTTGTTCAAAGGTCGAAAGATTCAGGGGCGGCAGGACTGATTATACCCGATTTACCCTATGACTATGATGAGGGTTTATATAAAATCTGTTCTGAAATGAATATGCCGGTTATTCCAGTTCTGGTACAGGGTATCGCTGATGACAGGCTGGATAAAATTCTCAAACTTGAACCGGAATACATTTATGCCGCCATCAGGAAAGGGATAACCGGGCAGAAAAGTTCAATTGACAAAAGCACAATTGATTTTCTCGATAAAATTTCCCGATCCGGGATTAAAGTCCTGGCCGGGTTTGGAATAAGAGAAAGAGATCAGGTCAATCTTCTATCTCCCCATATTCACAGTTCGGTTATTGGCTCCGCTCTTGTTGAGATCATTAAAAACAGCATTGAGTCAGAAGAAGACTGTTCTGAAAATGTCCGGAAATTTGTTCTAGATCTTTCCGGCAGCTGCTAAAATAAATCCCGTTGCCATGGCACAGGCTGTTTCTGTCCGGAGAACTCTTGTGCCCATGGACAGCAGGGAAAAATGGTTTTTTTTCAGTAGAACTCTTTCATTGTCTGTCCAGCCTCTTTCCGAACCTACGGCGATGACTGTTCTTTCCCCGGTAGATCTGAATTGGGAAACGGAAAAATCCGATTCATTATTATCCAGAGCGCAGTACTGCCCTCCATCGAGTTGCTTAAGACATTCTTTTAAGGAGTAAAAACGTCGTATTTCCGGCAGTAGTGTCGATTCCCCCTGCTGGGCTCCTTCCAGAACATATTCCATATATTTATTATTTTTCCAGAGCTTGCTGCTCAAATAGGATTTTTCTCCCAGTTCGGTACCGGTGAACCATATTCTGTCAATTCCCATTGAAGTTATATCTTTTAAAAGTCTTCTGGCTGTGGGAGGACGGGGGATTCCAATAATCAGAGTCACCGGGAAAAGATGTTCCGATTGCCATTCTTCAGTAAAATCAACAATCATATATTCAGGAGTAAACTCCCGCAGAAAACCTTTTCCTCCGGGACCATTGATTATTCCCGAATCAAATGTATCTGCCTGTTGTAATTTCAGAATTTTTTTAATGTGCTGATAACGGATATCATCTGATAGAACAGGGATGGAAATCTCTTCTTTTTTAAACAGGATTAGATTCATACTCATGATTGTACTATAATTACTGCAGGAGGGTCGATGATTGAATTTCTCAGAAAGATTAAAAAGGATTTCCTTAAGAAATATCTCTTCTCTTATTTCCTCTATATAGTCGTTACTGTTCTGTATATGTGTTTTCTTATAAGAGATTTTTCTGTTTCTTCCCTTTTAATTTCTATTCTTGTTTTTATTCTTATCAGTGGTCTGTTCCTTTTTGTCGGAAGAGCCATTCTGGTCCAATTTCTCAATGAGAGACTGGGATCTCAGGAAGTGATTTCCAGATCTATTTTCAAAAATACAAGAACTGTCATCAATAATCTTTCTCATGAGATCAGAACTCCTCTGAATGCCATTATGGGTTTTGCCGCTAATCTCTATGAAGAGGAGGTTGATGAGAATAAACAAAAGGCTCTTCTGGCCATAAAAGCGAATAGTGAGAGACTCTTTTCAACGGCAAAAAAAATAATAGATTTTTCTTCTATTGAAACAGGACATTTTGAGATTAATAAAGAATTTATCAGTAATCATGCTCTGCTAGGCAATCTTGTTACGAAATATAAAGGGGAAATTGATAGAAAAAATCTGCGATTGTCCATAATCAATACTATTCCCGAGCACGGCCTTGTTTATACCGATCAGAATGCTCTATTTGAGATTCTGGAGATGCTCCTGGAAAATGCTATTAAATTCACTGAAAAGGGTTCTATTACAATTGAGTCATCTTATCATAATGGAGAATTGGAATACACTCTTGAAGACTCGGGATCGGGAATTTCCGACCAACAGAAAGACATTGTTTTTCAACTCTATCGGCAGGGAAATTCTAATATGGATAGAGAATACGAGGGTGTAGGTCTGGGATTGACAATTGCTGATAAATTAACGCAGATGCTTGAAGGGTCCATAACTCTTTCAGATAGTGAAAGCGGGGGAGCCCGGTTCAGGATCATAATGAAA
>JAEINM010000316.1 GCA_016342385.1 Spirochaetaceae bacterium
CGGCAGAGTTATTGAGGTTAATTCTGATGATTATGAAACATCTCTCGAAATCAAAATAAGGCCTGTGATTGATTTTTCAAAACTTGAATATGTCTATGTTATTACGGGTATCGAAAATGATTAGAAAAGCCATAACCAGTACATTTATTCTGATATTTTGTCTTATTCTTCAATCGACTTTACTTCGATATATTTCCTTTTTAGAAGTTATCCCAAATCTCTATCTCATTTATCTTGTCTATACTTCTATATCCAATGGAGGACTCCATGGAACTGTCTGTGGATTTGTATCTGGTTTTATAGAGGATGCCATTAGTATTTCTCCTCTTGGTTTTCATGCTCTGATAAAAACTATAATCGCTTCGATCTATAGTTCTTTCAAGGGATTAATTATTCTGGACCGGGTTGTTATGCCCATGATTTTTATTCTGCTGGCAACAGTTCTCAATAGAATCCTGGCATCCAGTATTATCTCTTTGTTCTCTTTGTCAGTTCCACTACATAGCATTTTCTCTAAGTTCTTTTTAATTGAAATAGGATACAATATCATTTTAACTCCTGTGGTTTTTCTTATAGCAGACGGAATAAAACAAAGATTTTCCCCCAGAGGATATGAGTAATGAAAGGATTTCTCGGCAGCAGTTCAGGGTCTAATGTCAGTAGATCAAGGCTGATAATTGTCGGAGCTGTTTTTGTTTTCACTTTTTTTATTTATCTCACTCATTTATTCTCACTTCAGGTAGTTAATGCGGTTTTATATCAGAAAAAAGCCAGAGATGTCAGCGAAAGATCTGATATTATTCCAGCACAGAGGGGAAAGATCTATGATCGGAACTATGATAATCCCCTGGCCATGAATATTGATTCTTTTGCTATTCTTGTTACTCCTGCCGAAGTTCAAGATCGTTCTATTGATGAGCTGGTGGATAAAATCAGCAGCATAATAAATATTTCTGCCGATGAATTAAAAAGAAAAATTCCCAGAAGTACAGCGAATAAGTATCAGGCAGTAGAACTAGTCTCCGGTGTCTCCTTTGAAAATATTGCCTATATTGCAGAACATATTGATGAATTCAGCGGGGTTTCCTGGTCTAGCAAACCACTAAGATACTATAACATGACAGGTTCAATCTCTCATATTATCGGCTATATCGGAGGAATCACTTCTTCAGAACTTCAGGTCCTTTACAATCAGGGTTACGCTTATGACTCTGTGTTGGGAAAAAGGGGAATTGAAAAACAGTATGATATGATTCTACGGGGAACAAATGGCAGAAGAATTAAGACCGTAGACGTAAAAGGTCGTGATATTGACCGGGAAGATCTTATTGAGCCACCTCAGAATGGAATGAATATCAGGTTGACAATAGATAGAAATATTCAGGAACTTGCAGAAAAAGCCCTGGGTCCCAGAAAAGGTTCGGTTGTCGTTCTTCAGCCATCTACGGGAGAAATTGTAGCAATGGTTTCCTATCCTAATTTTAATCCCAATCTTTTTTCAATACCCGGACCTACAAATTTTGGTGTTTTGAGTCTTGATCCCGACTTTCCCTTTTTAAATAGAGCCATTCAATCACAATATGCTCCTGCTTCCACTTTTAAGCTTGTTTTAACAACAGCTCTTCTTGATACAGAAGCATTTGATCCTGAGAGGACGATTACCTGTACTGGGGAATTGGAGATTGGAAACCGTATTACCCATTGTCATAAGTTGAGTGGTCATGGGCCTGTGAACCTACAAGAAGCTTTAGAGCAGTCATGTAATATCTATTTTGGAACTGTCGGTATGGAATATCTCGGAATTGATGTCATTTCTCAATATGCCCGGTATCTTGGCTTATCCAGTGTCACTGGTATTGACCTACCCGGGGAAGTGGCAGGGAATATTCCTACAAAAGCCTGGAAAGAGAGTGTATATAATAATACGTGGCAGAAAGGAGACACATACAATGCGTCTATCGGCCAGGGTTTTGTCACATCCACACCTCTTCAGGTGGCCACTGAGATTGCCATGATTGTTAACGATGGTATCGCTTATAGACCACATATCCTGAAGGAGGTCATTGATCCGATTTCAGGAGAAGTTCACGAACGGATTGAAAAAGAGATATTGAGAACATCACCCATAAAATATGAGACTTTTCAGACTTTAAAAGAATATATGAGAAGCGTTGTCACAGATGGTACTTCGAATGTTGTAATTTTAAATACTCAGGTTGACGTCGCGGCAAAAACCGGTACTGGCCAGGCTTGGGGACTTAATGAGAACTGGCATTCCTGGTTTGCTTCTTTCGGACCATATGAAACTGATAATCCAGATGAGAGGTATGTTGTACTGACTATGGTAGAGGCTTCTAATGAATGGGAATGGTGGGCGCCTAAAGCCGCAGATATTATTTATGAGGGACTATTCGGGAATAAGACTTACGAAGAAGTCATCAGGGATTTTAAAAAGCGGAGAGTCTGGTATGCATGGGATATCCCACTAGAGGAGGATACCGATGGCAACGAATAGAGATGTTCTGAAATTCGATATCATACTTTTTATCACGACAATCGCTCTTATGGTTATTGGTATTTTTTTTATTTATTCCAGTGGAGTGAACTCTGCGGGAATCAGCGTCTCTAATGAGTGGATTAAGCAGATTATCTGGGTCATCTCCAGCATTGTTATCATTATATTATTTACAATTTATGATTATGCAAAATTCAAACTTATCTCTTTTTATATCTATATCGTTATGGTTCTCCTCTTGATCTTTACTTTGATATTTGGAAATTATGTCAATGGTGCCCGTTCGTGGCTTGGAATTGGACCTTTTGGAATCCAGCCTGGGGAATTTTCAAAAATTGCATTAATTTTATATCTCGGATCCTTTCTCGATGATAACTACAAGACGATTTTTACTTTAAAGAAATTCATACAGGCTATTGTTATTATTGCCATACCTATGCTGTTGATTCTGGTTCAACCGGACTTCGGTTCAGCCATAGTCAACGTTCCTATATTCCTGGTCATGATGTTTCTGGCCGGTGCTAGAATAAAGCATCTGATATACTTGATTATAACGGGGTCCCTGATCATCTATCTGACGGCTCTACCGGCATGGAGTGAATACATTGCCCGGGAAGAGGTTCTCATTATCAATGTTCTGACACAATGGGCTACTTTGAAATATGTTATAGCCGCCCTGATACTGATTATTCTGCTCTCTGCTGCAGGACTGAGGTTTTTTAAAGCCTCTTATTATTACTGGATTATCTACTTTACTTCTTCATTTACTCTTGCTTTGGTGGGTTCAATTGGTGGGCGCCTGGTTTTAAAGGGTTACCAGATAATGAGATTGATTATATTTATCGATCCTCAGGTTGATCCTCAGGGCGCGGGATGGAATATGATCCAATCCATAACTGCCGTTGGAGCTGGGGGGATCTGGGGCAGGGGATATCTTCAGGGAACACAATCTCACCTTCAATATCTGCCTCAGCAGAACAGTGATTTTATTTTTTCTATTTTTTCAGAAGAAGCCGGTTTTGTTGGAGCGATCATTGTTTTTGCACTATATATACTGCTACTGGTCCGAAGTCTTATCGTTGTAGACAGAGCTAATGACCGTTATGGCGTTGCCGTGGGCAGCGGAATAATCGGTATGATTTTCTTTCACGTCATTATTAATACAGGAATGGCCATTGGAATTATGCCGATAACAGGTATTCCTCTCTTCTTTCTCTCCTATGGGGGCTCCTCCTTATGGACTGCTTCAATTGGAATCGGTATTCTACTTAGTATTTATCAAAGAAGATACAGGAATTAAATATGAAAAAAATTAACCCCCTTAGGGAGTTGAGAAAAGAACTTTTAAGTGTAGGAAAACCAGGGAGATATGTTGGTGGTGAATATGGTATTCACACCTATACAGAAGACCAGCCCTTAAAAATAGCTATATGTTTTCCCGATTTATATGAAATCGGAATGTCAAATAATGCAGTAAAAATCCTCTACAATAAGTTTAACAGCATTGAAGGTGTTCAGTGTGAGCGTGTATTTGCTCCCGCTCCGGATTTTGAGGAGATTCTGAGAGAGAAGAATATACCTTTATATTCTCTTGAGACCGGTATAACTCTTAAAGATTTTGATATAATCGGTTTTTCTGTGGGATATGAGCTGTCGGCTACCAATATTCTGACTATTCTTGAATTGGGACAAATCCCGATAAATAATTCCGACAGAAAAGCGGATGATCCGATTGTCATTGCCGGTGGTCCCGCTGTGACAAATCCACTGCCCTTTTCCCAATTTATTGATGCTGTGTTCATCGGTGAAGGGGAGGCTCAAATCGATGCCATTTTTCCCGATCTTGTCCAGCTGAAGAAAAAGGGAGAATCCCGTACAGGTTTATTTAATAGAATTTCTAAGGATTCTACTGTTTGGACCAAAGGTAAAAAAGATACTGTAAAAAGGGCCATGTGGAAGGATTTCGGAAAAGAATATGATGAGCACAGTATGATGCCGGTGCCCACCGTCGATACAGTTCAGGAGCATGGCGTTATTGAAATAATGAGAGGGTGTCCCAATGGCTGCCGTTTCTGCCATGCGGGATATTTTTACAGACCTCTGCGCCAGAAAGATTACAAAACAATTGTAGAAGAGGCTGAGCATATTATTAATAAATGCGGATATAGGAAAATTACACTATCTTCATTATCCACAGGTGATTTTTCCAATCTTTTACCTCTGGTGCAAAATCTCAATAAGCGATTTAAGCATAGAGGAGTTTCTTTTCAGCTACCTTCCTTGAGAGTGAATTCTGTAACACTTCCCCTATTGGCGGAAATATCTGAAGTGAGAAAAAGCAGTCTCACCTTTGCTGTCGAGACTCCCCGCGAAGACTGGCAACGGGGGATGAATAAGGAAGTGCCCAAAGATAAAATAATCGATATTCTTCTGGAAGCGAAAGAGCAGGGATGGAAACTGGCCAAGTTTTACTTCATGATCGGACTGCCGACAGCCAAGGGAGAAGATGAAATTCAGCCGATTATTGATTTTCTCCTGGATATTCAGAATAAAGTTAAAATGAAGATCAATGTCAATGTGGGTACATTTATTCCGAAACCACATACCCCCTTCCAGTGGGGGGCTCAATTTACTGACGAAATATCTATGGAAAAAATCCGAACACTTCGTGATGCTTTAAGGGGAAA